>CAIUDO010000289.1 GCA_903897935.1 uncultured Pseudomonadota bacterium | reverse complement strand
GTTGGGTCACCATCGCGCGATTATCAAGCTGGAAGCTGGAAGCTGATGGCTGATGGCTGATGGCTGATGGCTGATGGCTGATGGCTGATGGCTGATGGCTGATGGCTGATGGCTGATGGCTGATGGCTGATGGCTCGGCCCTGCGCTTGTTTTGGGGCTATGGCGCCACCGGCGGCTCGCGCGGGATCAGCGGCTCGGCACGCGCCACCTCGACCGACAGCGCGCTCCACAACGCGGCCGCCTCCGGGTCGGTCGGGTCCCACACGTCGACCTGCTGCGCCGGATCGCTCGGCGTGCGATACATCGAGATCGAACCATCCCAATCGTACAGCAAGCGGGTGCCGGCCACCTCGATGCCCTGGCGTACGCTGACCTTGCCGACGGTGATGAAGTGGCGCGCACGATCCGCGGGTGCTTCGCCGACCGGGTGCCCGGTCGCGTACGGCATCGAAGGCAAGCCCAACATCGACACGATCGTCGGCGCGACGTCCACGTGGGAGGTCGGACCGGCCCACCGCCCCGGAACGATCGTGGGGCCGCTGAACACGACCGCTACGTCCGTCTCTTCGGTGAACAACGACCACGCGTGCCCTTGTTGGTCGTGCTCGAAGAACTGCTCGCCGTGGTCGGCCATCACGACGAGCAAGGCGTTGTCGAGCAGACCGCCCTCCTCCATCGCGGAGATCGCGGCGGCGAGCTGATCATCGAGCCATTTGAGCTCCGCGCGATACCGGGCCTCGAGGTGCGCGAGCACCAGCGCCTGCTCGTCGGCCGGGAGATCGTCCCACAGGTCGTCGGTGACCTCGTACTGCTCGTCCTTCGTCTCGAGCGGGTATGGGCACGGCGGGAGCTTGTTCACCTCGCCCATGTACGCCTCCGGCGGCGTGTAGGGCGAGTGCGGCTCCATCAGGTGGACGTGCAGGTAGAAGCGGCCGTCCGGCGCCGGGACGCGGGCCTCCGCGAGCGTGGTCAGCGCCTGGTCGAACAGCTCCTCGGCCACGTCCGTGGAGGGCACGTCTGACCACTGAAACCCGGCGTCGGCGCCATACTCCTCACCGAAGAACCCGTTCCCGGACACCAGCACCGTCACGAACCCGTGGGCGCCCAGGTGCCCCGCGAGCGTGGGCGGCTCGAACGGGATCGGCGCCCGCTCGTCGCTCGGCAACAGCGGCACGAACCCGAGCTCGACGTTGGTCTGCCCCGTCACCACGCACAACATCGACGCGAACGTCCAGTTCGAGCAGGACGTGTGGTCGTCGAGGGTGAGCCCCTGCGCGACGAGCCCGTCGAGGAACGGCATGTCGCCGCGACCACCGAACCGCGCGAGCGCGTCGCGCCGCCAGGTGTCGATCGAGACGACGATCACGTCGCGGGCGGCGCCTTCGACGACCGGCGGCGTAGTGGTGCCCGGCGGGAGGAGCGGCGCGGTGTCGTGCCCGCCGGACTCGGCCTTGGGCCGACACCCCGCCAGCAGCAACGACAACGTCGCGAGGCCCACCATCACCGCGCGCGCCACGCCTTGAAGCGCTCGTACAGGCCGCGCGCGACCTCGGGGTGCAGCAGCACCGGGTACATGCTCAACGCCACGAACGCGAACGCGCCGACGTACATCGTCAGCAGCAAGCCGAGGTGGAACAACGTGCCCATCAGCAACAACCACGGGTTCGTCTTGCGGAACACGACCAGGAACGGAAACCCGATCTCGAAGATGAGCGTGATCCACCCCATCGGCGTGGTGAGCCACCGCTGCCCGCTGACCCACGCCGCGCGCCAATTGCCCGCATGGTACGTCTCGACCAAGTGCCATTGCAGCGCCTCCCCCGTGATCCACATCGGCTCGTACAAGAACTTCAGGATGCCGGTGGAGAAGTAGATCGCACCGTAGACGATCAGCAGCCAGTAACGGGCAGCGGGGCTGCGATACTTGGAGGTCAGATCGCGCTCCCCGGCCGGCGAGAAGAACAAGCCGATGCCGACCCAGGTGAGCAGGCGATCGTGCGCCTTGACGTTGAGCGCCTCGTACCCGATGAGGCCCCAGAACCCGATCGCGAACAAGATCATGCCGGGACGGAACCACTTGCCACCGTACGCGATCATCGGCACCGCGATCATGCCCGCGAGCCAGAACGCCCAAGCGAGCTCGGGGCTCATGTAGAAGAAGTCCGCGAGGCGGTACCACCCGGTGGTGAACACCATGTCGGGCACGCCGAACGCGTCGCCGATGCCGAACGCGAACCGCCAATGCTCGGCGAACGCCGCGACCGCGAACAACACCCGCGCGAGCGCCCATCCTCCGGCCCACTCCGGCTGGAACAAGCGGTCGAGATCCCCCGGGGCGGCGGGGGTGCTGGTGGCGCCGCTCACATCGACCTCCCGAGCGGCAGCTTGACGTGCTGCTTCGTACAATCCCACTCGATGAGCGGCTTCTTCTTCTCGTTGCGGCGGGGCTGCTCGAAGCTGCCGATCGTCTTCGACCACGACACGTCGTAGTACCGCACCTTCTCCGGCTTGTCCGGGTGCCGGCCACACGTGGACGCCGCGAGGACCGCCATCCGACCCGGGCTGTTGCGGAACGCGCTGCGCGCGTAGCGAGGCCCGGAGCCCCACTGGTAGGTGAACAGCGCGCTCGGATCGAACGCCTGCCACACGCCGCTCACGTACGCTTCGCCTTCGACGACGTGGTGTGATCGGCCGGGCTGCGTGAACATGTCCCAGTGCCCGAAGTACGCCCACTCCGGGATCTCCTTGGCCATCGCGAAGTGAAAGCACGCCAAGAAGTAGACGAGCTGCGCGCTGAGGACGACGACGACCGGCACACGCAGCCACCGCGGCGTCGTCCGGCGGTCGGTTTCGGGGACCGTGCTCACTACGGGTCGCTCCTTTTCGGTGGCCTATCTCACTGTTTCTCGGCCTACCAGGACGGATCCGCGCCGAGGTGCGTGGATCGTACCCGCCAAGGCCACGCTCCGCCGCCCGCATCCCAGCAGGTGAGGTCGGCCACGGCGCCGGGCGCGAGCACGCCGAGCGCCCCCGCAGGCAGGCCGAGGGCGGCGGCGGCACCCGAAGTATAGGCCGCGATCGCCTCATCTGGCGACAGCGCGAGCGCGGGCGCGTAGGCCGCGCCCGACGCCGGGTCGACCCGCGTGACGGCGACGCCCAGTCCCACGGAAGGATCAAACACCTCGACCGGGAAGTCGCTCCCGAACGCGAGCGTGGCGCCGGCTTCCCGCATCGGCTTCCACGCGTAGCCCCACGGGATGCGCAGCGGGCCGAGGCGCTCGGGCGCCCACGGCATGTCCGACGTCAGGTGCGTGGGCTGCATCGACGCGATCACGCCCTCGTCGTGGAACCGGCGGCGGTCCTTCGGCCCGACGATCTGCGCGTGCTCGATCCGCATCGGCCGCACCGGCGGCGCCACCGCTGCGGCGTCGCGGTAGGCGTTCAGCGTGTGGTGCACCGCGAGGTCGCCGATCGCGTGGGTCGCGACCTGCGCGCCCACCTGGGCCGCGCGCTCCGCCCACCGACGGATCGCGTCGGGCTCGAGGATCGGCGTGCCCTGGTGCCCAGGTTGATCCGCATAATCCAACGACAACCACGCGCCGCGGCTGCCCAACGAGCCGTCCGCGTACAGCTTCACCCCGACCACGTTCACGCGGGGCCCGAGCGCGTACGGACCGCGCGCCATCAGGTCCTCGGCGGCGCGGCTGGTCGGGTCGACGTAGATCCACACCCGCACCGGCAGATCGTCGCTCGCTGCTGCGCGCCACAGGTCGAGCGTGTCGTCGTCGACGCCCATCTCGTGCACGCCGGTGAGCCCCGCGGCGGCCAGGTTGGCGAGCACGACGCGCAACGACGCCAGCGCCGCGTCGGGCGGCGGGCGACCGGGCGCGACGAGATCCATCGCGGTGTCGATCAGCACCCCCCGAGGCGCCCCGGAGGCGTCGCGCAAGATCTGGCCGCCCGGCGGGTCCTCCGCCGGCAATTGTGCCGTTGCAAGGGCCGCGCTGCTCACCCACGCGGCGTGCCCGTCGACGCGCCGGAGGAACACCGGCCGACCGCGCGCGGCGGTGTCGAGCGCGGCGGCGTCGGGCCACGCGCCGTCGGGCGCGTCGGGCCAGTCTTCGTGGTCCCAGCCGCGGCCGACCAGCCACCCGTCGCCGGGGGCGTCGGCGATCGCCTTCAGGGTGGCCGCGTAGGTAGGCAGCCCGACCAGGTCGAGCTCCAGGCGTGCGCGCGCGAGGCCAGACGGGTGGCCATGCGCGTCGACCACGCCGGGGGTGAGCAACGCGCAGCGGGTCACCGAGCGCGCGCGCGGCCCGTCTTTTGGCGGAAGGACCGCGGTGATTCGGCCACCTTCGACGACGACCACAGCGGGGCCGCCGCCCGGGAGCACCTGATCAGCGACGAACAGCGCCTCGGCGGGCGGGCTGCACCCCACCGCGATTGCGACCGCGACGGCCCTCAATTCGGCTTGAAGCGGATCGTGCGTCGCAGCGGCAGGTCCGCCTTGATGGGCTGGAACTGCCACGCCGCCATCTTCTCGTTGATGCAGGCTTCGAGCTCGGCGTCTTGCGTCTGGCCGCCAGCCGCCTTCGGGTTCTTCACCGCGCCATCGGTGGTGACCGTGAAGTTGAGCACCCAGTCGCCCTGGAGCGCGGGGACCTCTTTGAGACGCCGGTCGTAGCAGATCTTGAGCTTGGGCATCTCGACGGCCATCACCGACTTCACCATCTCGATGATGTCGTTGTCGTCGTACAGGGTGACGCCTTTCTCGCGCTTGCGCTGCACCGATACGCCGATGCCAGCGAACGGATCGGACGACGACGCGCCGGCGCCGCTGCCGAGCGCGACCTGCGGCGCCGCGCCCTCGAGCGACGCGGGATCGGCCGACCGGGTGCCGCCGCCGACCGACGCGACCGGGCCCGGACCCTGGATCTTGGAGCCGATGTCTGCGAGCGGATCGGCGTCGGTGCCCGCCGCAGCGGCGGTCGGCGCCTTGACCTTGACCGGCGCCGAGGCTTCGGTGGCCGCCTCGGCGGGCGCTGAGCCCGTGATGACCATCATCGAGTCGAGATCGGCCTGCCAGTACTGTGCGTCGTCCAGGTTGAGCGCCTCGACCTCGGGCACCGGGCGCAGCACCGCCCAGGCCGCGAACCCGACCACGAGCATGAGCGCGGGCGCAGCGAGGTACAACGGGCGCTTGGCGCTCCGCTCCTTCCGCTTCGCGTCGGCCGCGGCCTGCTCCTTACGACGCTGCTCGCCCGGGTCGGTGGCCGCTTCGTCGCCCGGGATCTCGCCGAGGCAATTCGGGCACGTCCCGCCGAACCGCGAGAGGTCAGGATCGATCGATACCGCGCAAAACGGGCATTTCTCGGTATTGCCAGCCGGGCCAGACGCCATGAAGATCCACCCGCGCGCACCTTAGCACCGCCGCTGCGCGGGGCCAACGGCCCCCACGTCAAGCAATTTGAGGGTCGTGGCGGTCGCGCGGGGCGGACCTACGGTGGGATGACCCCATACGCCGTATCGAGCAGGCTTACCGTGATGTTCGCCCACGCGTGGAACAGCGCGCCGGCCACGACGTTGCCGGTGCGCGCGCGCATCCACCCGAACAGCAAGCTCGGGAAGAAGATCGCGAAGTGCCACCATTGAAACGTCACGATGCTGTGACCGGCCGCGAACAGCACGCAGGTCACCAGGAGCGCCGGGCCGACCGACGCCCCGAACCACCGCCACCGCGGCGACCAGACGTCATCGAGCCGACTCTGCATGTAGCCGCGGTAGAACATCTCTTCTGGGATCGCGACGAAGAACAGGTGGTACCCGACCAGCTCCCATGGCCGCGACGGGAGCGTGCCTTTGAACCGGAACCCGAACAGCTCCGTCTGGTACAGGTGGTACCCGATCAGCCACGGGACGAGGATCAGCGCGATGGTCAGCCCGGCGACCCGCGCGGCGTCGAGCCACACCGCGCGGTCGGAGAACGCGGGCAACAGCAGCGGGTACTGGTCCGGGTCGACGCGCTGCCAACGGAGCGCGAGCACAGGCGCGTAGACGAACAGCAGCGGGACCGCGACGAGCACGACCTCGTGCAGGCCGAGCAGCCGCTGCCCGTCGACCACGAGCCGCACGAGCAGCAGCGTGGCGAGCCAGACGACGACGACTTCCTTCAGGATCCGCGAGCGACCACCCGCGCCAGCGCCTCCGACAGCGCCTCCTCCACCGTGCGGTACCCGGCCAGGTCCACCGTCACCCATCGGAACCCCGCCTCCCGTGCGGCGCTCCGCACGACGTCACGAACCTCCGGGGCCGACACCCGCGCGATGTCGGCCGGAGGAACCTCGATGCGCGCCATGACCGCGCCGATGCCGTCCCCCGACGGGTCCACCGACAGCTCGTGGTACCGCACGCGAACCTGGGTGAACCCAAGCTTTCGCAGGACCGACTCGAGCTTCGACACCATGCCGAGGCGCGTCGCGGTGACCCGCGTACCTACTGGGAATCGGCTGCCCAAGCACGCGAACGACGGCTTGTCCGCCACCTCCAGCCCGAGCCGGGCCGCAAGCGCGCGCACGACCGCCTTCGGGACCTGCGCCTCGAGCAGCGGGTGGCGGACCGCGTGCTCGGACGCCGCGCGTAAGCCGGGCCGATCGTCGCCGAGGTCGTCGGGCAGCGTGCCGTCCGCGACGAACGCGAACCCCAGCCGGGCGCGCTCGGCCTCCGCGAGGTCGAACAGCTCGGACTTGCAGTGGTAACAGCGCGTCCCGTCGTTCTTCTGGTACGCCTCGGACAGCAGCTCGCGGCTCGCGACCACGTGGTGCCGCAGGCCGTGCGCGCGCGCGAACGCCACCGCGACCTGCCGCTCTTCCGGCGGGAGCGTCTCGGAGTCGGCCGTGAGCGCGACGGCGTTGGCCCCGAGCTCGCGCGACGCCACCCAGGCCACGAGCGCGGAGTCGACGCCGCCCGAGAACGCCACCACCACCGACCCGTACGACGAAAGCACCGCGCGCAACCGAGCATACGCGGCGTCGACCGCGAGCTCGTGCCCGTCGCCCCCGCTCACCAAGACTGGCGCCGGTGCACGTCCAGGGCGGCGAGGCGCGCCGACGTGGTGGCGACCGCGTCGGCGAGCGCGCGGATCATCGCGGTGCGCAGCCACGACCCTACGACGTCGCCGCGGCCGGTGAGCTGCAGCCAATTCGGGCGGTCGAGCGCCAACACGCGGCTGGGACGGCTGCACACGCAGGTGGCCATTCGTGGCAGATCCAGGTGCAACGACACCATGCCGAACGCGTCGCCCGGCTGGAGGCTCGCGAGGTGCTCGACGTTCTCACCCTCGGCGCCGACGCCTTGCGCGGTGACGACGACCTCGACCGCCCCGGACGCCAACACGAACATCTCGCTGCCGAGCTCACCCTGCGCGCACAGCTGCTCACCTTTGTTGCACGACAATTCGCGCATCGCGGAAGCGATGACCTCGAGCACCGGCACGGGCGCGCCCGAGAACAGCGGCGAGCGGGCGAGCACGTCGACCGGCGAGCCGATCGCCGCCGACTCCTTGCTCGTGAAGCCGGCCAAGAACCGCTTCACCCGGTCGCTCAACGACTCCGGCGGGCCGAGGAGGTCGTTGATCGGCGACCCCTTGACGTCGCGCGCGAACCGCGCGGCGGTGTCGCGCAAGCGGGAGCCGAGCGTGGCCATGGCCTGCTGCTCGATGGCGTGCGCGACCGGGTGCTGGTGGTCCCGCAGCGCCTCGTACGCCTGACGCTCCAAGACGAGGAACGAGACCGGGCTGATCGAGCGCACCTGAGCCGTGCGAACGCCGGATCCGAACAACGACATCTCGCCGATGAGGTCGCCGGGGCCCGCCGTGGTGAGCTTCAGACCGTGGTGGCTGATCTCGACGTCTCCCGACAAGACGACGATCATGGACGGATCGGCGTCGCCCTCTTCCATGAGCAGGGTGCCCATGTCGGCTTCGACCTCGTGGAACCACTCGAGGGTGGCCTCGATGTCGTCTTCGTGCACGTAGTGGAAGATCGGGGGCAGTTCCATCGAGGTGCTCCGCGAGCGGTGCCGCGCTGTCGGGACGGGATGCGCGGTGGCCTATGCACTCGGACCCGCATACTACCTCGCCTGACCGTCCCCGGCACCGGGTCCCGCGTGAAGCTGCCGTCCCCCATCGCGCTCGTGCTCGCCGTCTCCCTCGCGGGGTGCGCCAAGGTCCCGGTCCTCCCAGGGCCCACACGCTTCGTCACCGGCGCCGGCCCCACGCGCGCACCGACCGCCCCGACCGCCGCACCCGCGGGCAAGGGCGCCGCCGAGCCCGACCGCACCGCCCTCGTCAAGGCAGCCGAGCACTACCTGACCGGCTCGCTCGGCGGCTACCGCGACGACTGCTCGGGCTACGTCTGCGCGGTGCTCAACCGCGTCGGGATCGAGGTCGAAGGCAGCACCGCGACGCTGTGGGCGCTCGCCGAAGCTCAGGGCAGCACGCACACCCGCAAGGTCCCCAAGCCCGGCGACCTCGCGTTCTTCGACCAGACGTACGACCGCAACCACAACGGCAAGCTCGACGACGACCTCACCCACATCGCCGTGGTGCTGACCGTCGAGCCCGACGGCACCGTCGTCATGGGCCACGGCGGCACGAGCGAGGGTCGCACCACGCTTCGCATGAACCTGCTCCACCCCGACGTGCGGTCCGACGAGGCTGGCCGCGTGCTCAACGACCTGCTCCGGCGCGAGAAGTCGTCGGACCCCAAGGGCGCGCGCTACCTTGCCTCCGAGCTGTGGCGAGGGTTCGCGACGCTCGAGTGAGGGCCCCAATGAGCTGGACCAGCGGCCTGTTGCAGGCGCGCCTCGGCGCGCGGTTCATCGTGCTCGATCACGGTGGGTGCATCGAGATCACCGAGCCCGATGGCCGCCACCTGTGTGCGTTGTACCCGGACGACGACGGGGCGGGCCTCCAGGTCGAGGTGACCGTCTCCATGGTGCTCGTCGACGACGGCCGCGCCCCCGACGAGCGCGCCGAGACGGCAGACGCGCTGTTCCGCGACGAACACGCCGCGTATTGGTCGGACCACGGGTTCGAAGCCGCCGAGGTCGGCGAGTGCCACGGGGTCGACGCCGAGGGCGAAGACGACGCGCTGGACGTCGACGACGACCCCGACGCTGCCGTGATCTGGTCGTACGAGCTGCCGCTCCGGCGCCCGTTGTCCCCGGACGACGACGTCGACGCGCTGATGCGCTGGCTGCGCGACGCCCCGCTCGACCTCGTCTTGTGGAGCGAAGACGGCCCGCTCTCGGCGGCCGACCCCCAGGCGACGTGACCGCGCGCGCTCACCCGCGTTAGCAGGCGGGCTCCGCGCGCGCCCCCGTCCCGAGATCGATCGGGCCAGAACCAACGCTCGCCCAAGAGGTCTCCTTTGATCCTGGAACATGGCAAGGTCGGCGTCCTCCACTACGTGCTGCGCGACGCCTCCGGCAAGACCCTCGAGTCGTCGCACGGCGGTGGGCCGATGCCGTACCTGCACGGCTTCGGCAACCTGGTGCCCGGCTTGGAGCGCGCGCTCGCGGGGCAGGAGCGCGGCGCCCACCTCGAGGTCGCGCTCGCGCCCGCCGACGCGTACGGGGAGCGTAAGGGCCCGGGGCCGCAGCGGGTCCGCCGGCGCGACCTGCCGAAGGAGCTCGACATCGTCCCGGGCCGGCCGTTCCGCACCACCGGGTCCGACGGTCGCGACGTGATCCTTTGGATCCTGAAGGCCGAGGGCGCGTGGGTCACGCTCGACGTCGACCACCCGCTCGCAGGGCAGGCGCTCACCTTCGACGTCGACGTGCTATTCGTGCGCGAAGCGACCGAAGAGGAGCTGCAGCATGGGCACGCGCACGGCGTGTTTGGCGAGCACAGCCACGGCTGAGCGCTGGGGCTGGCTCGCGCTCGCGGTAGCGTGCACCAAGCCCTCCTCGGAGACGCACGTGTCGCCGCCGGACACGGCGCCCCACGAGACGGAGCCGCAGGAGACGGCGGTCCCACCGGCGCTGCCCTTCTCCGTGAGCGCCGGTCCCACGCCGCACACGCTGGTCGTCGCGGTGACGTCGTCAGACCGGGCCGAGCTTCGCTGCGACGGCGCGGAGGCGATCCCCGGCGTACCCGAGCGCCTCGAGGCGTCGTCGGAGGGCCCGAACCCGACGCTGCAGATCCACGGCTTGCTCGCCGAAACGGACTATGAATGCTCCCTCGTCGCCGGCGACGCGACGGAGACGTTCCCGTGGCGCACGGGCAGGCTGCCCGCCGAGGTCACCGCGTTCACCTGGGCCGTCACGGACGGGGCCGCGACCGCGCGCCCGGCGTACGTGCTCTTCAACGCCGCACCCGTCGACGACGCGCGCGCCCCCCAGATCCTCGTCGCGGTGGACCGCGCGGGCGGGGTCCGTTGGCACACGGTGGTGCCCGGCGTCGACATGGGCATCGCGATCGAGCCCACCACCGACGGGCGCGTGTGGGCGGGCGGCGGCGCGCACCTGCTGATGCCGCCGACCCTGCTGGCCGCCGACGGCTCGGTCGTTGCCACCATCGACTGCCCGCTGTGCAACCACGACGTCGAGCCGGTCGGCGAGGACGTCTGGGCGATCGACGGGTTCGGCGCGGAGTCGGCGTGCGTCGTATCGTTCGTCGGCGACGAGTTCGCCGCGTCGCGGGTGTGCGCCGACGAAGCGCCCGGCGTCTTCCCCGCGCCGTTCCCCGGGGTGAACAGCATCTCGATCGGTCAGGGCGACCAGGCAGGCCTCGTCGTGGTCGGGATCGCGACCGATCCCTCCGTGACGGCGTTCTCGTGGCCGGACGCCACCCCGTTGTGGCGCATCGGCGGCGCGGCGCCGACCCTCACCGGCCCTACCGAAGACGTGTTCTCGTACCGGGTGCACGACGTCAACCTGGCCCAGGGGTGCGGCCACGAGGTCTGCCTGCTCCTGTACGCGAACCGCACCGAAGACGTCGGCAGCCAGATCATGATGCTGGGCGTGGACCCGAGCGCCGGCACGTGGACGGTCAGCGCGCAATGGGCGGACCCGCCGTGGTTCGCGCCGGTGTGGGGCGGCGCGTGGCCAGAAGAAGACGGCGGGTGGCTCGTCGCGATCGGCCAGAGCGCCGACGGGGCCACCGACCCGTCGGTCATCGTGGAGGTCGACCCGGCCACCGGCGCGGTGAAGTGGCGGCTGGAGCTCGAGCCGATGATCGGCACCTACCGGGCACGATCCGCCGACCCGTGCGTGTTCTTGTCGCACGCGGGGTTGTGCAGCGCGTCGGGCGCGTGAGCTGGCCGCCCGCGCCGACCGATCCGCCGCTGCCGATCCCGCGCGGCATGGATCTGCGGGGCGCGTCGCCGTCCCGGGTGTTGGTCATCCGGCTGGAGCGCGTCGGCGACGTGCTGCTGATCACGCCGACCCTGCGGGCGCTGCGGGCGCGGTTCCCAAACGCACGGATCGAGCTTCTCACCCGGCCAGGCAACGCGGCGCTGCTCGCTGGCAACCCGCACGTAGACGCGCTGATCCCGTTCGTGTCGGCGGCGCGCAGCGCGCTGGACGTTCGCGCGCAGGGCTACGACCTCGTCGTCGATCTGCAGCGCGCCACCGAGACCTCCACGATCGTCGCCGCCAGCGGGGCGCCGGTGCGGGTCGGGCGGGCGACCGGCAAGTGGCACGACCGGGCGCTGTCGCACGCCGTTCCCGGGCAACGGGCGTACTCCCCTCACCTTCAGGCCTCGATCCTGCGCGTGTTCGGCGTCGCCGAGGTCACGCTCGACCTCGAGCTGGTCGTGCCGCCGGCCGTCGCCGACGCCGCGATCACGGGGGCGCCCCCGGGCCCGCGGGTGACGCTCGCCCCCGGGGCGTCGTCGGTCACGCGCGCGTGGCCCGAGGCGCGCTGGATCGAGCTCGCGACGGCGCTTCGGCGGCGTGACCTCACGCCCGTCGTCGTGTGGGGCCCGCCGGAGGCCGAGCTCGCGCGGCGGATCGCGGCGGCGTCGGGGGCGTCGTTGGCCCCGCCGACTTCGTTGCTGGAGATGGCGGCGTGGATCTCGGCGTCGGAGCTGTTCATCGGCGCGTGCAGCGCTCCCCGCCACCTCGCCGTCGCGGTCGGGACGCCCACGATCACGCTGCACGGCGGATCGTCGGTCGGCGGGTGGACGCGCCCGACCGCGTGGCACCGCGCGGTGTGGAGCGACGTCGCGTGCCGCCCGTGCAACAAGCCGGACTGCGCGATCGGCGTCGTATGCCTGACCCAGACGGAGCCCGCGCGCGTGCTGGCGCTCGTCGATCCCCTGCGCGCGCTCGGGGCCGAGCCGCCGTTGACGGTGCGGATCCTCCCTGATGGGTTCGCGGCGGGATAACCGCGGCGTTGGAGGCGACCGTGCTGCTCCTCACGCTGGCCCTCGTTGCGCAGGCCGACCTGCTCCCCGACCCCGTCACGCTGGACGTGCGGGCGACGGAGTGGTCGTTTATCGGTGGTTTTCGCACCGCCCCCACCGCGTGGCCCGACGGCGGCGGGTCGCGGGTCGCGGCGTGGATCGAGGCGGTCGGCGACGACCCGTACGTCGAGGCGCGCGGCGTGTCGGCGGCGGGCGAGGTCGGGCCGTGGCTGCCGCTCGAGGTCACGTTCCGCGGCGACGGTGTGTTCGTAGCGGTCGTCGACCTCGATCGTGCGCATTGGGACGGCGCGCAGGTCCGCCTGTCGGCCCGGGACGACGCCCGGACCGGCGTGGTGCGGTGGGAGCTGCTGCATCCAGCGTACCCGGACGCTGGGCGCATCTCCCGGGAGCTCGGCCCGGAGCCGCACCGGCTCTCGCTCGACCCGGTGTTGTCGCAGATCGGCGTGATCGACCGCGCCACGTGGGGCGCGCGCACCACGACGTGCTCGTCGACAGAAGACGACTGGTACCGGATGGCGATCCACCACACTGCGGGCACGCAGACGTCGGGAGGCTCGGTTCAAGGCGCCGTCCAGGCCTTGCAGGCCTACTCGATGGACAGCGGCGAGTACTGCGACATCCCGTACCAGTTCAACGTCGGGTACGACGGATCATTGTGGGAGGCGCGCCCGCTCAACTACTACAGCGGCGCGACCTACAACAACAACGACGGCAACATCGCGATCAGCTTCCTCGGCTGCTACCACGGCAGCGGCTGCCCCACCGCAGGCGGCGACGCCGCGACCGACGCGATGATGTTCTCCGCCCGCTTGCTCGCCCAGACGCTGGTGGAGCTGCACGCCATCCCGTCCGACCGCGACAGCATCCGCGGGCACCAGGAGTGGCCCGACAACGCGACGGCGTGCCCCGGCGACTTCGTATTGGCGCGCCTCGACGAGCTGACCTGGGATCTGCCTTGGTACACCGGCACGCTCCTCTCGGCGTCGTCGCCGTTCGCGAGCGAAGGCACCATCGCCCTGGCCCCCGGGGTCGAGCAGACGGTCACGGTGGAGCTGCGCAATGATGGTGGTCTTCCCTGGGTTCCGGGCCTGACCAACCTCGCGCCGACGCCGCGCGACAGCGCGTCGGCGGTCGCTGGGGCGTCGTGGGCGGGCCTGACCCGGGCGACGACGGTCGACACGACGGTGTACCCGGGCGGGACCGGCCGGTTCACGTTCACGCTCGGCAGCGCGTCGTCGATCGACGTCGTGCAGGGCTTCGCGCTCGTGCAGGACGGCGTCACCTGGTTCGGCGACGGCCCGTGGGGCGGCGGCCCAGCCGACGACAGCATCGCGTTCCACGTGGTCGTGACTGGGGGCGGCGAGCCGGTCGACACCGGCAGCACCGAGGAGACCGGCCTCGGCGAGACCGGGGACGACCCGGGCGGCGGCGACAACCGCCCGCCGCCAGCCTCCAACGACGATCTCCCGCCGATCGGCAACGGGTTCGCGCCGGGCCGCCGCACCGCCGTCACCGGGTGCGGGTGCGCCAGCGGGGGCACCGGCGTCGGCGCCGGGTCGGTCGTGCTGCTCGCGGCGTTGGCGGCGCGTCGCCGCCGCTGAAGTGCCCTAGCGCACCGCTCAGGTATCCTCCCGTCGCCTGCCCTGAGCAATGCATGGCTTTGACCGGGCTGACCGCTGACCGCTGACCGCTTGTTCAAGGTCTAGCTGACGCCTCCGCCGCGATCGGCGGAACCGATCCAGGCTGTCAGCGGATTCGCGGCGGACCGGGCCCTTCTTCCGTTATCGCCCTCCCGGCGCTCGCTCCGGTTCGGCCGACTTCGTCGGACGAACCCTCGCTTCCCTTGGTCGGTGCGGGCCGCCGGCGCGTCTCCTGCGGCGGGTTGCTGCGATTTCTGCACACGCCCTGCGTTGCCCGGCGCCGACCCGCCGGTCTAGGGAGCGGCATCGGTTGGCCTCGCGGCGCCGACGGGAGACGAGATGGCGCAGGAACGCAAGCCCTGGGGCACGATCGGCAAAGAAGGCGCGGTTGCCGCGCTCGGCTGGGGCGCCGCGGTCGGCACGGTGCACCTCGGGGCGGGCATCGGCCTGATCGTGTCGATGGGCATGCCCCCGATGACGTGGTTCGCCGCGAAGTCGATCCTGCTCGAGGTCAGCCTCGCGTTCGCGCTCGGGCTCGTCACGATCCCGGTGCGTGCGCTGCCGCGCGGGGCGGCGCTGCACCCGATCCTGCTGATGCTCGCGTGGATCGGCATGGAGTACAGCGTCGCGGTCGACCCCACGAAGCCGGTCATGTGGCTGGTGCCGTCGTTGGTCGCCGGGGTGATCTACGCCTTGATGTCGTTGGCGGCGCGGAAGTCGCGCGCGATCCCCGTCGCGTTGGGCGTCGTGATGCCCGCGGTGTTGTTGTCGGTGCCGGTGATCAACCAGTCCGCCACGGGCGTCGTCGCGACGGATCCGAAGCGCGGCACCGCGCCAGCCGGTGCGCCCGACATCTTGTACGTGGTGCTCGACACGGTGCGCGCCGACAGCGTGTCCGCCTACGGGTACGAGCGGCAGACCACGCCTCGGTTCGACGCGTTCGCCAAGGAGGGCGTGTTGTTCACCGAGGCCACCGCGCCCGGCACGTGGTCGTTGCCGGCGCACGGGTCGTTGTTCACCGGCACGTTCCCATCGGTGAACAACACGCACGCCGAGCACCGGTACCTGGACGACAAGCTGCCGACGCTCGCCGAGGCGCTCGCCGCGCAGGGCTACGAGACGCTGTGCTTCACCGCGAACACCCACATCACGGACAATTTCGGGCTCACGCGCGGGTTCGCCTGGTCGGATCAGGCGTGGATCACGGGCGCGGGCGGGCGCGGGTTCTCGTTCATCTACCGGTTCCTCGACACGCTCGGGTTCGCGGCCGAGGACAAGGGTGGCCGACAGGTGGTCACGAACGTCAAGAACTGGCTCGACAGCCGCCCGGCCGACGCGCCGCCGGCGTTCGTGTTCGTCAACATCCTGGAGGCGCACTTCCCGTTCCACCAGCTGCCGGACGAGTTCTTGTTCGCGTACACGAAGCACGACTACGGCACGCTGCGCGACGCGAGCCTCACGGCGTTCGGGCTCCAGTTCGGCCGGCAGGTGCCCGATTCGGAGCGCGAGGCGCTGCGCAGCCCGATGATCGACATGTACGACGCGGGGGTTCGTTACTCGGACCACCTGTTCGGCGAGATCCTCGACGCCTGGGCGGAGAAGAACGGGCTCGACGACACGGTGATCGTGGTGTTGGCGGACCACGGTGAGATGGTCGGCGAGCACGGGGCGTACGGGCACATGATGTCGGTGTACCAGCAGGACCTGCACGTGCCGCTGGCGATCCGCTACCCGAAGCGCATCGCGCCGGGGAGCCAGGTAGACGTGCCGATCTCGACGGTGGGCTCGTTCGCGACGGTGTTCGACCTGATCGGCATGACGCCGCCGGCGTCGGTGCAGGTGGGGTCGTTGTTGCCGGCGATCGAGGGGCGCACCGCCGGTCTGCCGGCGATGTCCGAGCGCTTCGAGGAGCACATGCTGTCGGCTCGGTTCGAGCCGGGCACGGCGAACGGTTCGGGGCCGCTGTTGCAGCCACACGGTCGGTACCGGGTCTACCGTGAGGGTGACTGGAAGCTCGTCCAGAACAAAGAAGGCGACGTGTTCTTGTTCAACCTGGCGACGGATCCGGGTGAGAACCACGATCTTGCGGCGACGGCGGTGGCGGAGCGTGGGCGCTTGGAGAACGAGCTGGCGGTGTGGAAGAGCTTCTTGCGGATGCCGGACTTGCACGCCGAGGTGATCGGCGGCGCGGTGCCCGAGATCGACGCGGCGGCGCTCGAGCAGCTCAAGGCGCTGGGCTACGTGGAGTAGCCTCAGCGGGCGGCATTCTCGGCGGGTCGGAGGGTTCCTGCCCGGGGGAGCCTGTTCCCGCCCGAATTGAGAACATATCCCAATCAGCGGGTGATGCGCCCTCGGCGATCGCGGTACCGCCCAGTGTCCTCGTCCCACGACCGGTCACGCCGGAGCGCGTCGGCAGCGAACGCAAGACCAAACGCGGCAGCGAGTCCGACCAGCCGGTTCCCGGCGTCCCCGTTGGCCCTCAGGTCGTGATAGCGAAAGTTCCGCAAGTCGAAGCGCAGGCCGCGTAACCCGAGCGCAGCCTTCACAGCAGCCTTCTCGCGCCCTTGCGGCGCGCGGTCGACGAGCTCGACGGGACCGCCGCCGGCAAAGGCATCCAATGCGGCGAGTTCGACACCGTCTCGGCCGTTGTGCACGACCATCCACTTGTCGTGCCCCCGATCCACACCGACGACGACACCGAACTGCGGGTCGCCGAACATGTCGCGCGCCACCACCTTGTCGCCAAGTCGCGGATGGTCTGCCAGGGCACCGGAACGGCGAAGCAGGTCGAGCTTCTCCTCCCGGGAAGCCCGGTCGAGCGAGGCCCTCGCGCGGGCGAACACGTCATCGTCGCGGCGGTTGGAAGTGTTCACGGAGCCGACTCCTCAGGTACATCGTAACCCACGGGCTTAAAGAACCCGAGGATGCTTCCTGGGTCCCTCACGCAGATCTGCACGTGGGTCTTGGTGCGGATGGCCGCACCCGGGTAGGCCGGTGGCCCCTCCACGAACACGCCGCGAACCGTCTGGAAGTAGACGCCGCCATCGCCAGCCGCCTCATCCAGCGCGCGCAGGCCGAGGTTGAGCACCGCGCAGTCGAGGAAACGAACGAGCAGGTCGTCGCCGCCGCCGTGGCCGGGCTTGTTCTCAGCAAGAGGTCGGCCCACGTCTTCCATCGTCTGGACGTAGTCGTCGTAGAAGTCTGAGAGCCTTGCCGTCAGCAAGGTGTCCGTAAGATCGAAGCACTGACCGAGGTGAATGTAGGCTCCCAGAACGAACGGATCTTTGACTCTCCCTCGTCCGACCTGCTCCTGGGCCCACTGGAGCGCCCTCCGCTCGCTGTGCTCCCAGAAGTAGATGCCTTCGCCGAGCCAGTCGTAGGGGTTGGCACTTGGCTTCAGGCCGCTACGGCCCACCAGCACTCGCTCGCCGACTGCGCGATCGCAACCGTGGAAGCCCACGACGAGGCGGTGGTGCAGTAGCTGCGAGGACGCGGGCATGCATGGGCTCCGGGCGGTCGAGCGTATCGCCCGCCACGGGGACCGTAGGAGATCGGGCTCTGGATTTCCGGGTCAGCCGATCCCTTGCCGCTCAACCGACTTCTCCTCGGGCGGGAACCTCCAGCACGCTCCCTCGTCTGTGGACACTGTGTCTCCGTGGTTCGTTCTCGCGTTCGCCTGAAGCGGGTCGGTTCCGGCGCTGGGCTCCCCCTGGCGGCCCGGAGCAGGCGACCGTCGCCGAACGCGGGACCAGAGTGCGCCCGACTGCGGCCCAGCGCGCGCCCAACCCGCAGCCGCGACCGCGCCCTTGACGCCTCTCGGCGCCGCGTTAACCGCTGCAACTGAAAGTCATTTTCAAGGAGCGCCGCGATGCCCCTGCTCGTCCTCGCCCTGCTCGCCTGCAGCAAAGACCCGGAAGACACCTCACTCACGCCCGCCGACACCGACACCGACACCGACGCCGATTCTGACGCGGACGCCGACGCCGACTCGGACACCGACACCGACACCTACACGTTCGCCAGCCGGTTCACCGACGGCTCGTCGGTCGCGTACGACGGCCAGTCGATGCGGATGCTCCTCATCAACGACATGATCGCCTGGCTCGACGGCGTCACCACCCGCATCGACAGCGGCTTGTACCCGCCGGCGGGCCAGATCGCGGGCGAGCTCCTGTTCTACTTCGAGTTCGACTCCGCCAGCGGCGGCGCCGTCCCGCACGCGTACACCTGCGATCCCGCCGCCGAGCAGACCGTCTACGACGACGTCGCGAGCGACAAGGACCTCGTCGGCAAGATCGCCGGCAACGACGCCTCCACCATGCACGTCGACTGGTCCACCGCGATGGTCGGGTGGGACGACCCCGCCGTCACCAGCCCCGAGTCGCTCGTGCGGCTGTGGATCGACCAGATCGACGCCGCCGCCGTCGCCCGCGCCAACGGCGACATCCCGCTCGGCCCCGACGGCGCCCCGCTCCCCGCCGTCTACCTGACCGAGAGCGGCCAGGACCTGTCGCAATTGCTCGAGAAGTTCCTCCTGGGCGCCATCGCGTTCTCCCAAGGCACCGACGACTACCTCGACGATGACCTCGACGGCACCGGCATCCTGAGCTCCAACGCCGCCCCCACCGACGGCAGCGCGTACACCGGCCTCGAGCACGCCTGGGACGAGGCGTTCGGCTACTGGGGCGGCGCGCGCGACTACGGCGCGTGGAGCGACGACACCGTCTCCGACGTCGGGTACGCCGACACCTACGACCCGAACGGCGCGATCGACCTGCTGTCCGAGGTGTGCTGGGGCGCCTCCGTGAACGCCGCCAAGCGCGACCGCGACGCCGTCGTCGCCACCACGCTGCGCGAAGACGTCTGGGGCGCGTTCCTGGACGGCCGCGCCTACATCGCGTCGATCGACGGTGAGCTCGACGCCGCGCAGCAAGACGTCCTGCGCGGCTACCGCGACACCATCGTGCGCGGGTGGGAAGAAGCGCTCGCCGCCACCGCCGTGCACTACGTCAACGACACGCTGCGCGACATGTCCGCGTTCGGCACCGAAGACTACGCGTTTGCCGACCACGCGAAGCACTGGTCGGAGCTAAAGGGGTTCGCGCTGTCGTTGCAGTTCTCGCCGCACTCCCCGCTCAGCGACGCCGACTTCCTGCGTTTGCACGACCTGATCGGCCAGGCGCCGATCCTGGAGACGGCGAGCGCCGCCGACGTCGACGCCGCGAAGGCCGACCTGCTCGAAGCGCGCGCCCTGCTCGCAACTGCCTACGGCTTCGACCCCGCCAACCTTGGAGACGACGATGGCAACGGCGGCTGGTGAGCGACGGGAGTGGCTGGTCGTCGGCGCCCTGATCGCGGGCACGGCGGGCTGGCAAGCAGCGTGTCGCGCCGGCGGCGACACCGCGCCGACCGAAGCGGGGAGCGCAGTGGCGGCCGCGCTCGCCGACTTCTGGCCGCACGCGCTCGAGCCCGCCCTGGCCGACGCCCACGCGGCCGCTGAGGC
>CAIUDO010000288.1 GCA_903897935.1 uncultured Pseudomonadota bacterium | reverse complement strand
GGTCGGCGCGCTGGTCGGGCACAAGGCGCACCGGGTCCTGGTCGAGGCGGCGCGCGATCTACCCGGCGCGATCGTGCTGATCGCCGGGGAGGGGCCCCTGCGGGGCGCGCTCGAGCAGCAGATCCGGGCGAGCGGCGCACCGGTGCGCCTGCTGGGCCAGCGCGACGACGTGCCCGATCTGCTCGGCGCCGCCGACGTCTTCTGCCACTGCTCGGACGAGGAGGGCATGGGGCAGGCGGTGGTCGAGGCGATGTTCGCCGGGCTCCCGGTGGTCGCGACGGCGGCCGGCGGGGTGCCGGAGGTCGTCACCGACGGCGCGACCGGGTGGCTCGTCCCGGTCGGCGACGCGCGCGCGCTGGCGGGGGCGCTGTCCCGCGCGACGTCCGACCGCGCGGAGGCCACGCGGCGCGCGTACGCGGCCGGGGTCACGGCGCACGACCGCTTCTCCGTGCCCCGGATGGTGGCGGACACCCTCGCCGCGTACCGGAGCTTCGTGCGATGAACCACGACGCCTGGCGGGCCGCCCTGGCCGACGTGCCGCTCCCCGCCGCGGTCGTCGACGTCGGCGCGTTCGACCGGAACGTGGCGCGGGCGCGCGCCGCGGTGGCGGATCACCGCGGTGAGGGTGGGGCACCGGTCCGGGTCCGGGTGGCCCACAAGTCGCTTCGATGCCTGGATCTGTTGCGCCGCGCGCTCGACGGCCTCGGGCCGGTCGCGTCGGGGGTGCTGGCGTTCCAAGCGGCGGAGGTGCGCGCGCTCGCCGCCGCGGGGTTCGACGACCTGCTGTTGGCGTACCCGCCCGCCCGCCGGTGGGAGGGCGAGGCGCTGGGCGAGGCCGCCCGCTACGCCCGCGTGCGCGTCGCGATCGACGACGACCGGCAGCTCGACGGGCTCGATCCGTCGGTCGAGATCTGCGTGGACGCCGACGCGAGCCTGCGGATCGCCGGGCAACACCTCGGCGCCCGGCGCTCCCCGATCCGGACCCCGGAGGCCGCGCTCAGGGTGGCCGAAGCGGCGCGCGCTCGTGGGCACCGGGTGACGGCGGTGATGATCTACGAGTCGGCGGTCGCCGGCCTGCCGGATCACGATCCGCGCTGGTGGATGCGGCCCCCGTTGCGTTGGGTCAAGGCGCAATCTGCTGCCGCGGCCGCCGAGGCCCGCTCCGCGATCGTCGGTGCGCTGCGCGCAGCCGGCCACCCGATCGACGTCGTCAACGGGGGCGGCACCGGCAGCCTGCGGGTGACCCCGGGCGATGGCAGCGTGTCCGAGGTGGCGGTCGGGTCGGCGTTCTACGCGCCCCACACGTTCGACGGGTTCGATGGCCTCTCGTTGGAGCCGGCGTTGTTCCTGGTGATGCCGGTGTGCCGCGTCCCGGGTCCTGGGTGGGTCACCGTGTCCGGCCCCGGCGTCGTCGCGACGGGCGCCGCGGGCGCGCACCGCTGGCCCGTCGTGGTGGCGCCCGCCGGGCTCGCGCCGATCCCCGACGAGGGCTTCGGCGAGGTGCAGACGCCGCTCCGCGTGCCACCCGGGTGCGCGCTCACCATCGGAGATCCCGTCGTCCTGCGGCCGGCGAAGGCCGGTGAGCCGCTCGACCGGTTCCGGGAGGTGTGGCCGCTGTTCGACGGGCGCGTGGGGGCGCCGCTGCCGACGCTGCGCGTCGCCGACCTGATGCCGCCCTGGTAGGAGGGTCCGATGTCTTGGCCCCTGCTGTCCTTGGCGCTGGTCGCGCGGGCCGCGTCCCCCGACGTCGCGGCGATCCAGTCGCTGGAGTGGGCGCGGGCGCCGGTCGCGGCGATCACCCCGGCCACGCGCGCTCCGTCGTCGGAGGTGCGGCGCGCCGCCGCGATCGCGCTCGGCCGATCGCGGGACCCGGCCGCGATCCCCACGCTCGAGGCGCTCTCCGGCGACGACGACCCGAGCGTGCGGATCGCCGCCGCCGAGGCGCTCGCTGCGATCGACGGCGCCGCGCCCGCCCT
>CAIUDO010000287.1 GCA_903897935.1 uncultured Pseudomonadota bacterium | reverse complement strand
GAGCACCTCTTCGGCGCGCTTGATCCCACCGATCCGGATGATCTCCATCCGAATCGACGCGTAGAACTTGAGCGCCTGCCCGCCCGAGGTGGTGCGTGGGCTCCCGAACATGACGCCGATCTTCTCGCGGGTCTGGTTGATGAACACCACGACCGCGTCGGACTTGTGGATCGAGCCCGTGAGCATCCGCAGCGCCTGGCTCATGAGGCGGGCCTGGGCGCCGGGCTGGGAGTCGCCGATGTCGCCTTGGAGCTCGGCCTTGGGGACGAGGGCCGCGACCGAGTCGACGACGACGACGGAGATGGCGCCCGACCGCACGAGCGTCTCGGCGATCTCGAGCGCCTGCTCACCCGTGTCGGGCTGGGAGACGAGCAGCTCCTCGATGTTCACGCCGAGGGCGCGCGCGTAGTGCACGTCGAGCGCGTGCTCGGCGTCGATGAACGCGGCCACGCCGCCCGCCCGCTGGGCCTCGGCGATGATGTGCAGCGCCATCGTGGTCTTGCCCGACGACTCCTGGCCGAAGATCTCGATCACCCGCCCACGCGGGACCCCGCCGACGCCCAGCGCGAGGTCGAGGCCGATCGATCCCGTGGAGATCACCGACACCCGAGGCACCTCGGCCTCGCCGATGCGCATGATGGAGCCCTTGCCGAACGCTCGCTCGATCGTCGCGATCGCAGCGTCGATCGCCTTGTTCCGTTCTTTGTCGATGGCCATGGGAGGACTCCGTGTGGATGAGGGGAAGGATCAGGCTCAGGCAGGCGACGCCTGCGCGGACGCGCCGAGGGTGCGGCGCAACAAGTCGAGCGCGCCGGTCGCGGCGAGGCTCTGGACGCGATCGCGCCCGCCCGGCAGCCGGACGACGTGGTGGATCGTGCCGCTGGGACCCGCGATCGCGATGTGTACGGTGCCGACAGGCTTCTCGGCGGTGCCGCCATCCGGGCCCGCGATCCCGGTGACGCCGATGCCCCAGGTGGCACCTGACGACGCCCGGATGCCCTCCGCCATCGCGCGGGCGACCGGCTCCGACACCGCGCCGTGGGCGGCGAGGTCGGCCTCGGAGACGCCGAGGCGACGCACCTTCGCGGCGTTGGCGTACGTGACGCAGCCTTCGACGAAGAACGCGCTCGCCCCGGCCGCCGTGGTGCACATCGACGCGATGAGCCCGCCGGTGCACGACTCGGCGACCGCGAGCGTCTCGCCGCGCGCGACGAGCAAACGCCCGACCGTCTCGCCGATGCCCTTGACGGGCGCGTCGCCCGGGCCCTCGACCGTGAACACGGGCACGCCGATGCGCGCGACTACGTCTGCGACGACCGACGCCATGACCGCCGGCTTCGTGTCCGACCGGAAGCGCAGCTTGACGTGGTTCTCCGGCAGGATGGTGCGGTACGAGACGGTGACGGCGTCGTTCGCGACCTTGCCGATGCGCTCCTGCAGGTCGGATTCGCCGACGCCGACGGTGCGGATCGTGTACAGCGGCGACACCGCGAGATCGAAGCGGGCCTGCAGCCGCGGCAGCACACGCTCCTCGAACATCGCCTTCATCTCGCGCGGCACGCCGGGCAAGAACGCGAACCACGCGTGGCCGATCTCGAGCGCGAACCCGGGGGCCGTGCCCCAGTCGTTGTCGAGCCGGACGACGCCCTCAGGCAGCCACGCCTGCTTGACGTTGACCTGGGGCATGGTGCGCCCCATGCGCTTGTACAGCTCGCGGATGCGGGCTTCGGCCTCGGGGTGGTGCACCAACGCGCGGCCGGCGGCCTT
>CAIUDO010000286.1 GCA_903897935.1 uncultured Pseudomonadota bacterium | reverse complement strand
GTCAGCGGTCAGCGGTCAGCCCGGTCAAAGCCATGCATCGCTCTGCGACCGTCGACCGGGTTGTTCGCGTTCAGGTGAAGGTCGGTTGGGTCACCATCGCGCCATTGTCGAGCTGAAACCTGATGGCTGATGGCTGACGGCTCGGCCCTGCGCTTGTTTTGGGCCTAGACCTTGAACAAGCGGTCAGCAGTCAGCGGTCAGCGGTCAGCCCGGTCAAAGCCATGCATCGCTCTGCGACCGTCGACCGGGTTGTTCGCGTTCAGGTGAAGGTCGGTTGGGTCACCATCGCGCCATTGTCGAGCTGAAACCTGATGGCTGATGGCTCGGCCCTGCGCTTGTTTTGGGGGCTAGTGGTGGTGGTGGCCGGCCGCCCATTGGTCCAACGCGTCGAGGCTGGTGACCACGCGCACCTCCGCGACGTCGTGTGGCGCGCCGGCCCCGCCGACCACGATGTCTACCCGTGGGCCGAGGCGCGCGGCCAAGGCGCGCAACGCCTCGGCGGCCCGCGGCCGATCCGCGCCGGACGCGTAGCTGAGCAGGACCGCGCGCGCGCGCTGCTCCTCGGCGCACGCGGCGATCGAGGCGATCGGCACCTCGGTGCCCAGCAACGTGACGCGGTGCCCACGCAACGCGACGACGCACGCCGCCATGTGCAGGCCGAGCACGTGCTCTTCGCCGGGGGTCGTCGCGAGCACCAGCGGCGCCCGGGTGCCCTGATCGGCGAGCGGCCGCCACAACGACGACAAGTAGTCGCGAAGGACCTCGCTCGCGAAGTGCTCCTGGAACACGTCGAGGCGCCCCTCGGCCCACTCGTGCCCAACGTCGATCAGGAACGGGGCGGCGCGGTTCCGCAAGAAGCCCAGCAGCCCGTTGGCGCTGTGCTCGAACCGAAACGCGCTCAGCAGGCTCGCTTCGTCGAGGCGCAGCACCATCCCGACCCACGCGTCGTTGCTGTCGTGAGCCGTCGTGACGCGCGGGGCGTCTTCGACGAGCAGCTGCCGCAGCCGCTCGGGGTCGGCGGGGACGACCTGGCTCGGCCGCATCCCGCGGTCGAGCGCCCCCTGGATCAACCTGAGCCGGTCGACCGACCGCGCGCTGTACAAGCGGTGCCCGCCGCTCGTCCGCTCGGCGACCGGGAAGCCATAACGGCGCTCCCACGTCCGTAGCGTCGACGACGGGATGCCCGTGGCGCGCTCGACCGCCCCAATCGTGAGCGGAACGTCTTCGGACCCATCATCGTGCTCGAGCGGATCGTCCATGGTGCACCAACCTGTTCACTATCTATTCAGAAGTGTCGCTGTTGGGAAGGGGCACCCGCTCAGCTTCTTCAAGATCGACGATCAGCTTGTCGACCAGGCGCGGGTCGCCGGTCGCGCTCTCGGCGAGCTGCTTCGCGACCTCGAGGATCTTCGCCCGTTGTTCCAGCTCTTCGTCGTTGAGCGGGCGCGCGTCGGCCTCCGACGGCGCGTCGAGCGAGACGAACGCGTCCTGGCTCGCTTCGACGTCGAGCGAGACGGACGGCCCTTCCGCGATCTGCCCGGCCACCCACCGCTCGACGTGCAGCGTGCACGGGCCGGCGGGGGCGCGCATCACGAAGTCGCCGGACGGGGTGAGGGCAGCGCCGGTGCCACACCCGATGACGCGCCCGCGCCAGCGCTCGTCCCACCCCTCGACCAGGCCGACGATCGTGCCGATCTCCCGCTGGGTCGTCACCGAGCAGGGCACCGTGCGGCCGGCCTCGGCGCGGCGCCAGGCCACGATCCGCTCGGCGGTGTCGGTGCGCCACGTGCCTTGCCCGTCGCCTGGCGCGACGTCGAGGGTGAGCGTGCCCCCGGTGATGTGACCCGCTGCACGGCCATTCCCGCCGTCGACGGTCACCGCGAGCAGGCGGACGGCTTGGTCGGGCGCATCGACCGAGCACGACACCCGGGCCGTCGGCGCGTCAGCGGGCGCGACCCCGCCCGTGTCCTCGTCGGCCGCGTCGGGCGCCGGCACGGGGGGCGCCCGGCGCGTCGCGGCGGACCCTGACGCGCGGGCGGGCGGGCCGACGTGGTCACTGGCGCGTCGCCGACCTCTTCGGTGGCGGATCCGAACCAAAACAGCGCGGCGGCCAGCAGCGCGGCGGCGGCCACGGCCACGAGCACCATCTGTCGATTCAAGGCGACTCCTCGAGGTATCCGAGCGCGGCGAGCTCCGCGATCGTGCTGGGATGGAGGACCGCGGTGGGCGCGCCGAGCGCGCTCGCGCCCGACGGGCGGGCGGCCTCCCATCGCGCGCGCGCGGCCTCGCGCTCGG
>CAIUDO010000285.1 GCA_903897935.1 uncultured Pseudomonadota bacterium | reverse complement strand
GGGGGGTGACCTGGTGCTCGCGGGCCGGCGGACACAGGCGATCGAGCTGCTGTCCGAGGCCCTCGAGGTGCTGCAGCACATCGGCGAGCGCTACGCCGAGGTCGCCGTCCGCTGCAACCTCGCGGTGCAGCACCTGTTCGACTTCGACCACGAGGCGGCGACGCGCACCCTGCAGGTGGCCGACATGCTGTGCGACCACCACCACCTGACGGGCACCCGCGCGATCGTGGCGCACAACCTGGCGACCGCGGCGTGGCAGCGGGGGGACCTCGCGGGCGCGTTGGCCCACGCCGACCGCGGCAGCGCCCTCGCGACCGCCGCCGGCGCCGACCGACAGCGCGGGCTGCTCGACGCGTGGCGCGCCGGCATCCTCGCGGCGATGGGGGACCGGGGGTCGGCGGACCGCGCCCTGGCCGACGCCATCCAGCGCCTCCCCGCCGAAGACAGCGCCGCTGCCGAGGTGATCGAGGCCATCCGCCACCACGTCGACGGGACCGACCCGTCCCTGGTGACGGCGCGTGGCCCGCGGTCGTTGATGCTGCGCGCGCTGCTCCGCCGCGATCGGTCAGACGATGGTCAGGGCGTGGTCAGGCGCGCTCCGTAGGGTGGAGGGGGCAAAGGAGCCGCCATGCCCCCCGGAACGCACAGCCTGCACCCCACCCGTGAGGCGCCGACCCGCCTGTCCTTCGAGCTGTTGGTGTGCCAGGGTGACCTCGACCTCGACGACGTGCTCGAGCTGCTCGCCGAGGCACACGGCCTCGACGACGCCCGGCTCCGCCGCTCACGCGCGCCAGACATCGAGGGGTGGGGCGAAGAGCACGCCGGGGGGCTGCCGATGGAGGCGCCGTTCGTGCCCGTCTCGGTTCGCGTTTGTCGCAGCGGGTGATGGCGACCGGCCCCCTCGTCCAGGACCTCGGGAGGGTGACCTCGGGCAGCCCTCACTCGGGGACGGTCACCACGAAGGCGCCCAAGGGGGTCTGCCCCCCCAGCACCAGTCGGTCGCCGTCGAGCGTGATCGCCCGCACGTCGGCGCCGATAGGGAGCGCGCGGGTCGCCCGTGACACGACGGCCAGGGTCGTCGGGTCGAGCCGGCTGACCGTCACCTCGCCGGGGATCGCGGGCGTAGCGGAGACCGACCGGGCGACGATCACGGCGCCATCGACCTCCCCGACGAGCAGGCGGGCGGCGACCACGCCCACGCCGTCGCCTTCGGCGAGCCGCACCTCGGCGGACGACGCGACGACGCCGTCGTCGGTGACCCGCAGCACCCGCGCGACCCGCGCCCCCGGGTCGACCCCCGCGACCACCCACGCGCCGCCCGACGCCGACGCGGCCGGCGGCGCAGCCGGCGACGACCACGTGGCGTCGTCGACGCCGAGGTCGAACGGACCGCGCGCGGCGCCGTCGCCGCCGATGAGGGCGAACCACAGCCGAAGCCGGTCCCCTCCCGACGCGTCGAGCGTGCGGTGACCGACGACGGCCACCCCCGCAGGCACGACCGCCAGCGCGTCCACGGACGTCTCGAAGGCGGGATCTCCGGCGTCGAACGACCACCCCGACGTGGTCCGGCCCTCGTGGTCCACCCGCGCGACGAAGCCGACCAGCGCCACCTCGTTGCTGTGTACCCCCCACCCTCCCCCCACCCACACCCCGTCGCCGTCGACGAGGAGCGCGCGCGCCGACGCCCAGCAGTCACCGGTCGCGCAGCCCGGGATCACGACCGCGTGGTCTGTGGGGGGGGCGCCGGAGAGGTGATGGACCCGGAGCGGGCCGTCGCCGGGCTCGGCCCAGGTGGCCAACCAGGCGCCCTCGGCGGCGACCGCGGCG
>CAIUDO010000284.1 GCA_903897935.1 uncultured Pseudomonadota bacterium | reverse complement strand
TCGGGGCCGACGATCGCCGCGTGCTTGCCGACCTGCAGCTTGGCCGCCTCGTCGTTGGTGACGGGCAGGGACATCGGGATGCCCCACACGTACCGCTCACCCTTGGAGATCACGACCTTCTCGTCGAGGGCGAGGTTGTACTGCGCCTCGGTCATCGGGCCCGTGAGCGGCGAGAGCGTGCCGTCCGCGAAGCGGTACACCGTCGCGAGGTCGGCGCTCGTGACCGCGAACGACGGCATGCCGGCGGCTTCGGCGAGCAGCGACTTACGCCGCGCAAAGCCGAGCATACGATTGACGGGAGCGTCGAGGCCACCATGGACGGGTACGAGACTCAAGGATCCTCCAGCGACCGATCTACCGGTCTTGACGGGGCCGCCGGGTAACCCACCGACGCGCGCCGCGCCTTGCTCCGGTCGCCCGCCGGTTGCTCGTTTTCGAGGGTTTGATCCTAGGGAGCGACGCTACCCGGCTGCGCGGGCGTATTTTCTGTGCAAGGCGCCGGTCAGTCGTCGGCGGCGCCCGCTTCGATCCAGCTCCGCACGAGCTCGATCATCTCGGGGTCGAGGCCGCCGGCGGGCGGCGGCATCGGCTCCCCGACGATGCCCGCGTGGCCTTCGAGCTTGGCGATCAGGTAGCTGCCGTCCGGGTCGCCGGGGATGACGAGCACCTCGCCCGGCGCGGCCACCGCGGCGACGTCGACGAGCCGGGCGTGGTCGGCTTGCCCGTCGAGCGTGAGCTCACCGGCTCCCGCGCCGTGGCAGCTCGAGAACGCGCAGGACGGCCCCAGCACCTCGGCTTCGACCTCGGTGAACGTGACGGCGCCAGCGCACGCGAACAAGAACGTCAACATCGTCGCTCCCGGGACGGATCAGGGGTTGAGCAAGCCGAAGTACACCTCGACCGTAGTCTCCTGGCCGGCAACCACGTCGAAGTCGTTGTCGTTGGGCAACGTGACCGGGTCCTTGGCGTCGGGGCCCGGCGCGCCTGGGTCGGTGTTCGCGTCGCTGTCGAGGAAGCCGAGCACGACGATCTCTTCGGCCGGCAGCGGGCCGCTGGTGAACATGACCGCGGTGGGGCCGCCGTCGGTCAGGTCGAGCACGACCTCGATGCCGCCGAGATCCTCGGCGCCGTCGTCGGGGCCGAGGCTCGTGACCTCGGAGCCACGCCAGAACGAGCCGTAGAAGGTGCCCACCGCCGGCTCCTCCATCGCGGCGAGGTAGTCGCTGTCGATGCCGAACGTGAGCGCGAGCGTGCCGTCCCCAGCGGCAGGCGCAGCGGTCTCGACCTTCTCGGCGCTGCACGCGGCGAGCAGCAGCAGAGCGATCACAGGGCGCCTTCGCAGATGATCGGGACGACGAGCGGGTACGCGAACCCGACGGTGGCGCACATCTCGGTGGGGAACGTGAGCGGATCGGGGGTGTCGTTGTGCCACGAGCAGCGCGTGGTGAACGACTCACCCGCGCGGATCAGCCGCTCGCCGGGCTGGTAGAACGTGATCGGCGGCGCGTCCCGGTAGGCGACGTCCCACTGCGGGACCTCGTAGACGCGGTCGATCCCACCGTCCAGCTTGTGGTGGTCGACCTCGTAGGCGGTGCCCCACTCGTGCAGGTGCCCGAGCAGCGACAGCAGGTAGACGTCTTCGTCGAACGTGCAGGTGACCTCTGCGGTCGCGTCGGCGCCGGGCTCGATGACCATATCGGTCTCGGTGTGCACCCACGGCGCGGTCCACGTCTCCACTGCGTCGACGTCGGTGACCTGCAAGAACACGGTGTCGTTGACGAGGATCGGCTGATCCGTGGGGTTGATGTGGTGCGATTGAATGACGAACCGCGTGCGCTCCTTGAGCTTGACCCCCATGCCATCGGGCAGGATCATCTCCGGCGCCGAGCCGTCCACGAGATCAGCGGCGAACAAGAAGGGGCGCGCGTCGACCATGATCGCCGCGTCCGTCTTGGTGCAGTCAGCGACGGTGCCGTCGGGCCACTCGTCTTCGTCGGCCTCAGACGCCATCAGTACGACGTGGTGGCCGTAGTTCATGTTCTGGTAGAAGCCGGCCCACGTGATGCCGACGTCGCCGCCGTCGTAGCTGCCGAACACACACATGGTCTGGTCGGCGTACGCGGGCACCTCGTAGACCGGCGAGTCGAACCGGATGGTGTTCTCGCGGTCCGTCTCCCACACGATCGTCTCGTCGACGGGCTCGATGGCGTCGGGATCGGCGCCGCAAGCGGACAACAGCAGCCAGGTGCGTAGCATGAGAACCTCGCGGGGTCGGCGTCAGCGGACGCGATGGGCGCCGAGCTCGTTGTTGAAGATCCAGGAGACCGCCTCGCCGATGTCGA
>CAIUDO010000283.1 GCA_903897935.1 uncultured Pseudomonadota bacterium | reverse complement strand
CGCGCCCTCGCTGGTGGGGCTGGTCGCGCGCATGCGTGGGGTAGACGTCGCTTTGCCGTGGCCGAAGGACGTCTCCGCCCGCGCGGTCGCGGCGACGCTGCCGCGCGGCGCGCGGCTGATCGACCTGCACGGCACCACCCGGAGCCGGCTCGTCGCCGCGTGGGCGGGGGGCGCGGCCCATCGTGTCGACAAACACAGCCTCCACCGTCGGCTATGGCTCCATGGGTTCGTGGCGTCCGGGCGTCCGCCGGTGCCCGCGTTGTACGCCGAGGCGTGCGACGTCGCGGTCACCCCTCCCCCGTGGTTCGACCTGCCGGCGGCCCCGCGTGACGCCTTGATCCTGGTCCCTGGCGCGGCGTGGGCGACCAAGCGGTGGGCCACGGATCGGCTGGCCGCGGTCGGGCGCGCGTGGCCCGGACCGGTGGTCGTGCTCGGCGGGCCCGACGACGACGCGATCTGCGGGGAGGTCGCCCGCGAGGTGCCCGGCGCCGTCGTGCTCGTCGAGCGCGGCTTCGACCGGACGCTGCGCGCGCTGGCGTCCGCGGCGGTCGTCGTCGGCGGGGACACCGGGCTCGTGCACCTCGCGGCGGCCTGCGGGGCGCCGGTCGTGACGTTGTTCGGGCCGACCCACCCTGACGACGGGTTCGCGGTGCACCGCGGAGTCGTCGTGCAGCGCGCCCTGCCGTGCCGCCCGTGCACCTTACACGGCCGCCCGGCGTGCCCGCTCGGCCACCACGCGTGCATGGACCTTGGCGCTGCCGAGGTGATCGCGGCGGTGCGGGTGGCTTCGGGCGTCGCTGACGCGCGCTTTGACCACCTCTTCGCGGCGGCGCCCTTCCCCACCGTCAACCAGCGGGCGATGCTCCGCGCGGAGGAACCCGAATGCTTCGGAGCTTGACGCTCGTGGGCGCTGCGCTCGTGCTGGCGGGCACGGTCGCGTGCGGCCCGAAGGAAGAGACGGCCCAGGAGACGGCGGCTCCTACGCCGACCCTCCCGACGGAGACCGAGGATCCGCTCTGCGAGGCCATCACCGTCGACTACGACGGCCCCGACGAGCCGCACGTCGGCGACACCTGGACGGTCTGGCTGCGCTGCGACGAGGCCCTGGTGACCGGCCCGACGATCATCCAGAGCGATCCGCTCGACTTCATGCACCTCAAAGACAACGTCGTCACGTGGGTGTACGCCGGCACCGGCACGCTGAAGGTCCAGGTGGGGACGCTGATCGCGTACCAGACGGTGACCGTCGTCGACTGATCCGGCGGAGCGGCGCGCGCGAGGCGCCCGCGCCGGGTATCGTCGAGCGGCCGCGCCGCGCGCGCGGCGTGGGCGTGTTCGCTGCTGCACCTCCTGCCGCTCCTGCTCCAGCTCTCGACGACCGCCTCCGCGGGCGATCGGCATTGGAGCCACCTGCCGGCGCCACTGGGCACGATCGAGGCGATCGCGGCCCACGATCGTGGCGCGGCGGTCGTCACGCGGGAAGGCGGCGTCTACCGGTGGGACGGCCAGGCGTGGCAGCGCGTCGGCCTCACGAACGAGGTCGCCGACCGGATCGCCGTCACGAACGAGACGATCTACGTGTGGGCCGACGGTCGTCCGTTCGTACGGGAGATCCCTGCGGACGGCGAGGGCGAGAGCGTCAGCACCGCGCTGACGGCGCCGCTCGTGCAGATCACCGAGGACCCGCGCGGCGTCACGTTCGCGCTCGACGCGCGCGGCGCGGTGCGGGTGCGCGAGGCGCGCGGGTGGGTGGACGTCGTGCGGGAGTCCGGCTCCGAGCCCCCCTCGATGGTCGCGCACCCCGCGGGCGGGGTCTGGGTCGTCGCCGCCGACCAGCTGATCCGGGTCGCGCCGTCGTTGCGGGTCACCCGGGCCCCGCTGGCCGAGCTCGGCGCGATCGTCGGCATCGACGGGGAAGCCCCGCTCATCGCCACCATCGACGCGGGCCGTGGCTTCGACGACGCGGTCGGGCAGCCGTGGAGCCACGTCGCGTGGGACGGCGCACGAACCTGGGTCAGCGACGGCGTACGGACGTGGCCGCTCGGCGAGCCGTCGTTCGTGCCGTCGCCGGGCGCGCTGTCGGTGGTGGTCGCCGCGCCGGGATCCCCGTTGTACGCCGTCGATGCGGCCGGTGGCGTCGTCATGTTGGTCGACGGGCCGGGGCCGGCGCTGTCGGACGCCACGGAGACGTGGGGCGCGATGCAGGTCGGCGACGTCGCCGCGGTCGTCGCCGACACCGACGGAGACGGCCTCGAGGACCTGATCAGCCTCAGCGATCGCGGCCGCATCCGCTTGTTCTTGCAGCGCGACGGGGCGCTCGTCGACGGCAGCCGCGCGCTCGTCGACGTCAGCGAGCGGGTCACCGCCATCACGGCGTGTGACCTCGACAAGAACGGTCGCGCCGACCTCGTCTTCTCGGAGACCGACGCCGCCGGTGACACCCACCTGCGCTACCTGCGATCGACCGGCGGCGCGTTCGTCGACGCGACCGAGCGCAGCGGCCTCGCCGAGTCGCGGTTCGGCCCCACGGTCCCGGGGGCGCTTCAGTGCGTCGACCTCGACGGAGACGGCGCGCTCGATCTGGTGGTCCTGCCCGGCGACACCCCCCTCGCCCCGCGGGTGTGGCGCAACACCGGGTGGGGGCGGCTGTGGGAGGTGCCGCTCGCGGTGCGCGGACTCGGGGCCCGCGACGGGCACGCGCGGGCGCTCGTCGCTCCGGACCTCGACGAAGACGGCGCCAACGACGTCATCCTCGGCGGTGGTGGCGCGAGCCCACGCGTGTTGTTGTCGGACGCGGGCGGGCGCCCGGTCGACAAGACCGTCGGATCCGGGCTCGCCGGGCAGCTCGCGCCGCGGGATCTGTGGTGGGGGCCGCTGCCGGGCGGGGTCGAGGGGCTGCTCGCGCTCGATCCCGCGGTCGGTCCGCGCATGTGGCGGCGCGGTGAGACGTTGATGTTCGACGAGGTGACGCGGGAGGTCGGGCTCGATGTCCTACCCGAACTGTCGTCGGATACCGGTCCTATTTCCTGGCTCGTCGCCGACATCGACTCAGACGACCGGGCCGACGTCGCGGTGTGCCACCCGACCCAAGGCTGCTCGTTGTTGATCGCGGGGGAGCGCGGGTTCGACGTCGTCGACGGGGCCTTGCCCCGGGCGCTCACCGACGTGCGCGCGATCGTGACGATCGACCTCGGCGGCGACGGCGTGCGTGACCTCCTGCTCGTCCGGCCGGGCCAAGACGCCTTGTTCGAGAACCATGCGCCCCCGGTCGTGGTCGGTCAGGCGTCCGAGCCCCCTGCTCAGAGCTCCGTGGTGGCGATCAAGCGCGGGCTCGCCTGGGCGCGCCCGTGGCCGGACGGCGCGCTCGCGGCGTTGTCGCTGCTCCCCGCGCTGATCGCCCACGTGCTGCTGCAGCTCGAGGGCGCGGCGATCATGTTGGGCCGTCGGCTCGGGGCGCTGGCGGTCGGGGTGGTGATGGCGGGCGCGTGGCTCGTGCTCGTCGAGTCGCCGCTCGGCGACCGCGCGGCGTTCGCGGGGACCAGCGCCGCTGTCGTCTTGCTCGCGACGTTCGCGGAGTTTCGCTACGACCGTCACCGCCGGGCCAAGCGCGTCGCGGGCTACCGGCTCGGGGCGAAGATCGGACAGGGCGGCATGGGGACGGTGTACGTCGCGACGCACGAGGGCACCGGCCAGACCGTCGCGCTCAAGATCGTGCACCCGGACATGCTGGCGCGCGCCGAGGATCGTCAGTCGTACGCGCGCGAGGCGCAGATCGGCGCCAACCTGCGTGATCCGAGGATCGTCCGCATCTTCGAGACGGGCGAGACGACGCTGTTCGACGGGCAGCCGCAGCGCACCGCGTACCTGGTCATGGAGCTGCTCAACGGGCAGACGCTGCGCGCGTACCTGAACCACCACGGGACGCTCGGCTTTCAGCCTGCGTGCACCATCCTGCACGAGGTCGCGCTCGCCCTGCAGACGCTGCACGAGGCCGGGATCGTGCACCGGGACGTCAAGCCGGACAACATCATGATCCTTCCGGACGGCTCGGTGAAGCTGATGGATCTCGGCGCCGCGCGGCAAGCCGGGCACGTGACGAAGAGCAAGCGCCAGGTGCTCGGCACGCTCGGCTACCTCGCGCCCGAGCAGGGCCGCGGGCGCGCGCCCGACCCGCGCTCCGACATCTACGCGTGCGGCATCGTGCTCTACGAGATGCTCGCTGGGCATCGGCCGTTCGAGGCTGACGATCTGGTGGCGCTCCTCCAGATGGTGCTGCAGTCCCCGCCCCCGCGGCTCGAGCGCCGCGACGTCCCGCTCGACGTGCAGCGCGTGATCGAGAAGGCGCTCGCGAAGGACCCCGACCATCGCTACGGCTCGGCGAAGGCGCTCGCCGCCGCCGTCGCGCCGTGGAACACCCGCCTCGAGATCGTCGACGAGATCCAGCCGGACGCTGAGGAGCCCGCGCCGTTCGCCCTGCGCGGGCAGCCGGTTTCTCCGTGGTTCTTGTTGTTGATCTACGTGCGCGCGATGGGCGCCGCGCGCGGGCGGCCGGCGCTCGGGCACATCATCGAGGCGCTCGCCCGGTACGGGTGGCACACGGTCGAGCGCCCCGAGCACCGGCGCGCGTTGGCGGAGGGCATGGCGGCGTGGTCGGCTCGGTTCCGTGCAGAGCGACCGGCGGAAGGCAGCGTATCGACTGGGTTCCGAGCGGCCGACAGCGCGCCCGGCGAGCGCGTCGGCGGCACCGCGCCATGAGGATGGCGGCGCTCGGGCTGTGCGTGCTGGTCGCGTGTGAGCGTGAGATCCCACCGATCGCGCGGCCGACCGTCCCATTGCGGCACGCCGAGCGCCCGTGCGACGGATTCGAGATCGTCCAGACGTCGTCGATCGACGGGCCGTGGCGGTCGGCGACCTCGGACGGCGCCGAGCGGGTGTTCTTGGCCAGCGCGACGCGGGTGGAGGTGCGGCGCTTGGACGCCCTGTCTGGCCCCGCCGAGCGGGTGTTGTTCCCGCCGGGCGAGGTGCGCGGGTTGGCGTGGGCGCCGACCGGCTTGTGGGTGGCCGCGGGGACGGGCGGCGTGCTGCGGTACGACGTCGACACCTGGGCCGAGCACCGCTTCGCGCGGGGCGCCGACGCATGGCAGGTCGCGGTCGACGGCGACCTGGTCTGGGTCGCCGACCACTTCGGGCGGGTGCGCGCCATCCCCATGGACGGCGGCCCGGAGCTGTCACTGGACGTCGACGGTTGGCCTACCCAGGTCGTCGACTGGACCGGTGGGTCGGTGTTGGTCGAGGGGCTCGACACGCGGCCGATCCGGGTGTGGCGCGAGGGCGACGCGTTGTCGTTCCAGCCGGTGCTGGAGCTCCCCGAAGACGGCGTGTTCCGCGCCCACCACGATGAGGCGTGGGCGACCGACCTCACGCGGGTGTGGCGGGTGGCGCCCACCGAGAGCCCGCGCGAGACGCCGTTGGCGTTCGAGGTGCTCGCGCTCGCGGTCACGTTGGACGGCCCCGTGGTGAGCGGCGCTGGCGGCGAGCTTCAGATGTGGCGCAACGGGTCGAAGGGGCTGACGGGCTGGTTGTCGACGCACCCGTCGGTCGCCTGGGAGGCCAGCGCGCTCGACATCACGCGCGACGTCGGGCTGGTCGTCGGCCCCAACGACGTGCTGGTCGCGCGTCGTCGTGAGTCCGGCTGGGTGCACGACGTCGACCTCACGCGGCCCGACGGGGTCGTCACCAGCATGGCCCTGAGCAACGGGCGGCTGGTGGTCGGCACCGCGCGTTCGGACGGCGCGGGTACGGTGCTGGTGTTCCGCGCGGGCGCCCCGCTCGCGCTCGAGCGACGGGTCACCCTCGCCGCGGTGCAGGACGTGTTGGTGGACGGCGACGTCGTATTGATCGCGACCGCGGCCGGCGTGACGGCGCTGGCGATCGGGTCGGAGGCGCCGCCGCGCACCGTCGCGCTCGCGGACGAGTTCGTGGTCTCGTTGGCTCGGGTCGGTCGTCGTTATGGCGCGCTCACCCGCGGTCGTGGGCTCGTCTGGCTGGACCGGCCGTCGTTCGCCGAGGCGGGGGCGCGGGCGATCGACGGGGCGACGGCGCCGGTCGGCGTGGTCGGCGCCAACGACGTCACGGCGGTGGCGATGGGCCGCTCCGGCGAGCTGTTGTTGGTGCGCGGCGAAGGTGGCACGATCGAGCGCGTGATCGCGCCGGGGTCGTTCGATCTGGTCGACGCGGACGCGCCGGGCGCGAGTCGGCTGGTGTTCGGGGGCCGTGACGTGTGGGCGCCGAGCCCGACGCTCGGGGTGTCGGTGGTGCCGATGGCCGACCCTGCCGAGACGTTGCAGACGGTGCCGCTGGAGCCGGGGGCGTGGGACGTCGGGTTTGTGGGGGATCAGCCGATCGTGGCGCTCGGGACGGGCGGGGTGGCGTCGCTGCGGCGCGACGCGGGCGGGCGCTGGTCTCAGGACGCTCGGTGCGAGCTGCCGGGCGACACGCGTCGGATCGCGGTCGACGGGAGGCGGGTGTACGCGTCGAACGGCGGCGACATCGTGGTCCTGGACCTGCTCGACCGCTGATCGGGGGCGCGTTCCTTCGGATGGTCACCCGCCCGAACGGTCGGGCCCTTCCCCACCCTCTGGCCTCAGCCCGCGACCGAGGTCCCAGGCGGCCAGCGCCCATCCAGTGTCGATCCACCGCGTCGAGCCCTTTGGCGTCCCATCCAGGTACCGCAGCCGGTTGACCCGGGCTTCGTCGAGGAGGCCGCCGTCGATGCCCACGCTGTCGCTGGCGACGGCGACCCAGGCGAGGTCCGTGAGGGAGACGGTCCGCTCGCTGGCGGCCCCTACGTCCAGCCGGAGACCGCCGCGGTGGGCTGAGTCGAGGATGCGCGCAGAACGCCCTTGGCTACGCACCAAACGCCGCTCGGGCTCGGGCAGCCGGAGGAGCGCGTCGGCGAGGGTCTGCGCCCGAGCGAGCGCGCCCGGCGGGAGCGTCCGGGACACCTCGCGCCCCTCACCCCAGGCCCGCCAGGTCGGGTAGTCCACCTCCGGAATCTGCCACAGTCCCTCGCCAGCGCTCCATCGACCGACACCGAGGTACACGAATCCATGCTCCCCTCGGGCCAGTGCGTAGACCGTCTCGCCGGGCCGTTGCCGGCCAGGCAGCCGAAGTCGATCGGGTGCGGCCAGCAGGCCCTTCTGATCAACGAATACGAACCGGTGGCCGCTCCACATGCCCGAAATGGGTCGCAACGCGTCGAGGCCGAAGGCTTCGGCGAGGTCGTCCGCAGACAACACCGAGCGAACGGGAGGCGCCAGTTCTTCGGGGCGAACGACGCGGTCGAGCTTCGCGATCACGACCATGTCCTCGTCCGCTCGGAAGGTCGGGCCGTCGGGATTGTCGGATATCAGCCGCCATCCCGAACCGTCCGGTTCGACGCGCTTGATCAGGTACATGCTGCCACTGATCCCCGGAATCTGAACGAGCACGACCCGGCGGGTGACCGCGGATGCAGGCGCTCCGCGCGCGAGGCGAAAGATGGCCCAGTCGCCATCGCGCAGCGGCGCTTTGCCGCCATCCATCGACGTGCCATCGACCCGGACCGCGAACAGGTCGGGTGCGTTGGCTTCGAGCGGGAGCCAGACCCGCTCGGCGTCCGGCGTGTCGATTTCGCGCGACGCGTGCCCCGCCGCCGCCCGCACGTCTGGGTAGGCGACCACGCCCTGACGTGGCAACAGGCTCACAACATCGTTTTGTACGGGTTCGACCCACAGCCCGTTGGGGCTCGCCGTGAACCGGACCGCGAATGCGGTGCCGGTCTGCCCGGCGCGGGACCCCGCACCGACCAAGGGAAGCGATGGTTCGTCCGCCGGGAGGGCGGACAACGGAAGTGGGGCCCGGTCCACCGCGAATCCGCTGACGCCCGGGATCGGTTTTGCACCTCGCGGCGGAGGCGTCAGCCAGGGCCCGAACCAGCGCCGTAGCAGGTCCGGGAGCTGGTTGTTCGGTGACCCGACGGCGCGCGCTACGTTGCAGAACTCCGCAGCGAACCGGAACTGCCACACGGAGCCATCCGGGAGCCGGACGTCCGTTTCGCCTTCGGGCACCGCCGTGGTGGCGCGGGACGGCAGTTCGAGCACGGGGTCTCGCCGATTCCAAGTCACCTTGCATACGAATCCATTCGATACGGAACTTCCGCTGCGTCGGCGGTACTGTGCGAGCCGATAATCGACGAGCTCGTCCACGAGATGTGCAAACGCGGTGGCGCAGTCCGGGTGGAGCACCAGCGTCAACCGCAGCCGGTCGTGTTCGTCAAGCCGGAACCAGGCGCGCCTCCCCATCTTCGGGCTGGTCCACTCTTGGACCGCGTTCGACCGCCAGTAGGATGCCCACCTTCGGAGCGCGTCCTCGTCTGGTTCCTCCGGCGGATGTTGGTCCTCGGGTACGTCGCGCAGCATCTCGGGTGAGCGGCGCAGGAGCACCCACGCACCGGCAGCGAGCTCACGGACCGTCAGGCCCTCGTGCAGCGCTTGGTGGTCCACCAGAACCCGCAGCGTCAGCAGCCGGTCCGACTTGGACAGCTCCGTGGTTTCGAGCTCGGCCAGAAAGGAGCCTCCAGCGTCGACCGCGGCGCGCTGCGTGTCGTCGAGGTCGCCTTCTGCCCGTACGAAGCCGAACCAACTGCCGTGTCGCTTCTGGACGGTGGAAGGGAGGTAGCCCATGCGCAGGAGCTCCCCCGCGGTCGGGCGGGTGCCGCGCATCGCGCGGAGCTGGCGATACGCGCGCTCGACCTCGTCCGCACCGCCGGTGCGGAACCGGGCTTCGAGCATCGGTTTGGCTTCGAGCTCCAGCTCGACGGCGCACCCGTTGGGCAGGTCGAGCGTTCCGCTCGCGAGGAGCCGGCCGAGGGCCGCCGCCGGCTCGTCGGTACCCAACGACAACAGCGTGCGGAGGCGGTCGAGGAACATGTGGTGGTTTCCGACGAAGTCCACCACCGTGAGGAATGACTTGTCGTCGGCGGAGCGGAGTCCCCGCCCAAGCTGTTGCATAAACACGACGGACGACTCGGTCGGGCGCAGCATGACCACCCGGTCGACGCCCGGTACGTCCACCCCCTCGTTGAACACGTCGACGGCACACACCGCGTCGACGTCGCCTCGTGCGAGTTCCTCCAACGCGACGTCGCGGTCGTCGGATCCCGGCGCTGCGTACACCTTGCGAACGCGCACGCCCTGCTCGGTCAACCAATGCGCCACGAAGTCGGTGTGCTTGATGCTGCAGCAGAAGACCAGAGTTCTGCGGCCCGGATGTGCCGTCCAGGCCCTCCACAGGGTCTGCATGCGCGCTTCGGTCTGCGCTGCGTTGGCCAGCATCTCCGGGTCGAACCTCTGGTTACGCCACGGGATGTTGTCGTAGTCGATGTCGTCTCTCACCCCGAAATACCGAAACGGAACCAGTCGACCGACCGATATGCCTGCGCCGATGTCTGCGCGGTACACCTCGTTGTCGTCGAACAAGCCGAGCACGTCCGCGGCGTCGGCCCGGTCCGGGGTGGCCGTCAGGCCGAGGAGGAACGTCGGGTCGACACGGCGCAAGATCCGGCCATACGACTCGGCCGTGGCATGGTGCACCTCGTCCACCACGACGTAGTCGAACGCCGTGTTCTGGAGCCTTTGGGCGTATGCGAGGCGCGAGAGCTTTGCGACGGACGCGAACACCATGTGGGCGTCGAGCGACGCGTGCTCCTCCAGAAACCAGGCGATGCGTGCGTCCCCTCCCCGGTCGTAGACGAGGCGGCGGTAGGTGCGCGCGGCTTGCCGCAGGATCTCGCGGCGGTGGGCGACGAACAGGAGTCGCGGCTGATGACCGAGCTCGTCCCAGAGCTGAGCGTAGTCGAACGACGCAAGCCAGGTCTTTCCGAGCCCGGTAGCCAGTACGACGAGGGCGCGGCGGCGCCCGGCCTCACGGGTCGCGCGCAGTGCGGCGAGCGCGGCCTCCTGGACCTCGTGGGGGTTTACGGCGTCGGGCAGCGGTCCCAGTTCGATCTCTCCTGGGGGCAGCGCCACGGGTCGGGAGCGTGCGCGGCGGGCGTAGTCCGCCACCCAGTCGGACGTGAGCGGCCGGGCGACGCTCCACGTGGCGTCGACCGCGTCTCGGACCTTCGCCCAAGCGCCCGGGTGGGTCGCTCGGTCGACGCGCAGGTTCCATTCGATTCCGGTTTTCAACGCAGCGTGTGAGAGGTTGCTGCTGCCGACGAACGCGACACCAAAGCCGTCGCCCGTGAGGTGCCAGGACTTCGGGTGGAAGGTACGGGTTCGTCCCGGCAGTCGCTGGACCTCGATCACGCGGCTCTCGAACACCCCGTCGCTGTCCGACGCGTCGTCACCACGCTCGTTCCAGGTGCTTTGCCAATCGAGGAGGACCTCGAGCGCGCTGGCCTGCGTGATGTCGAGGTAGTCGCCGGTGACGAGGCGCACGCGGGCCCCGCGGTCCAGGGCGATGTGCAACGCTTGGCGGATGCAATCGAGGCCCGTCTCCTGGACAAACGCCGAGACGATGGCGATCTCGGTGGCGCGTGCCACGAGGGGCAGCAGGTGACGCGACAACGGGTCGTGCTCACCCCCGGTGGTGAGGGGCGACGGCTGGGGCTCGAGGTCGTTGCCTTTGCCGGGGATGACGTGGCGAACCCCGCCGCGGGGGTCGACCACGTCGTTGGTGAACCGCGGAATCACGTGCAGGTGCAGGTGCATGACCGTCTGCCCGGCCGCGGGCCCGGCGTTGAACCCGACGTTGTACCCGTCCGGGTGGAGTTCCTCGTCGAGCTGCCGCTTGACCTCGTCTACGAGTTCCAGAACCGCGACCTGCTCTTCCCGGGTGGCGTCGAACCAGGTGGCGACGAGGCGCCGCGGGATGACGAGCGTGTGGCCGGGTGACACCGGGTACCGGTCGCGTAGAGCGAACGCCAGCGTGTTGCACGCTACGTGTTCTGAGGCGGGCCGATCGAGGAAAGGACTGCGCGTCATCATGGCGCCAACGCTAATCAGCCCGGAACGCGAGGGCCTCCTCGCGCGGATGGAACGCGGTCGGCGGCACCGCGGCCACGTAGCGGGCGAACGCGCGCGCGAACCCCGCCGGGTCGTGCTCGAAGAACGCGGCTGCGACGGGTGAACCGGCCAGGAGCCGGTCGAACCGCAGGCGGAGCACGAGCTTGTGCGTGAGCAACAAACCGGCCGGGTCGGCCAGCGCTCGTGCGGCCGCGGACCGCGCCGCGGCGGCGAACCGAGGGTCCTGGGCCATCGCCGCGAACACGGGCCGCGGGTCGGCCGACGACCAGGCGTCAGCGAACTCGACCTCGGCTGGATCGTCGTCCGGCCAGGGGGGACACGGTGGGGGCGCCGCGGCCGCAGCCGGCGTGGCCCGTGCGACCGCGGCACGAACCCGGTCCACCTCCCCGAGCAGACCTTCGACATCGTGCTCAGCGATGGTGCCTTCGAGACGCTCGAGGGTCACCCCGCGGACGTTCGGACACCGGGCCAAGACCCGATCCAGGACGCCCCAGACCGGCTCCGGCACCGGCGCGTCGTGGCTGTCGAGCCGCTGCCCACCCCACGCCGCCGGGGCCCGCACACCGCCCGAGACGTGGAGCTCGATCACCTGCCCCAGCGGCAACGCGTCGAGCCAACGGTCGAGGTCGAGCCCGAGGTTCTGGGTGTCGACCCACAGGTTGTGCACGTCGAGCAGCAGGTGGTGGGGGCCGACCGCGTCGGCCAGGAACGCGCCCGCCTGCTCGATCGGGGCGAACGAAGTGTAGAACACGCTGTTCTCGAGCCCGACCGGGCACTTAGTGACGGCGGCCAGCGCCGCGAGGCGAGCCCGCGTCGCGTCCCGCACCCGCTGAACGTGGGGCACCGGGAGCGGCAAGGTCAGGTTCAGGCCCGCGGGGGCCGTCCACCCGAAGTGGTCGGTGTACCACAAGAACCCGAGCCGCTCCTGCAGCGCGCCGACGTGGTCGAGCCAGCGGGCGAACCTCGGCCCGTCGGCGGGGTGGGTCGTGCACGGCGACAGGCTCAGCCCGTGCGCGACGACCGCGACACCGTGGGCCTCCCTCACCCCGAGGAGCCGGTCGTAGAACGAGTTGGTGGTCAGCGCCGATGTCGCCCGAGGACCGACCAGGGTCTCTGGAACCACCGACAGGTAGTCGACCGCCTTGAAGATGGGCGCGCACCGGTCCAGGGTGCCATGGTTCGGCGGGAACGAGAACCCGACGGGGACGGTCACTCGTCGAGCTCAGACACGTAGAACGCCAGGAACCTGGCCCCCCTCTCCGGAATGGAGCCCATGCCGCACAAATACCCGTATCCGTCGTCGAGGCCTTCGACATTGGCGCCGCATCCGGTCGCGTAGGCCCAGTACGAGCCGGGGATGCGCTCGTCGACCCACTCGGCGCGGGCCGCGATCCGGGGCGGCTGCTCGGGGAGGTGGCGGAGGAGCAGGTGGGCGACCTGGTCGATCGGATCGTCCGATCCCGATGGGGGCGGGAGCAGGGTAACGTGGACCGGGACCGAACCGTCGAGGATCACGAACCAGGTGTCTTCCTCGACCTCGGCGCCGAGCAAGCGGAGGTCGTCCCGGGTCGCGCACGCCGGAGCGTACCCGGCGAGCCTCCGGATGAGGCCCGGCCCAGCCTCGCACAGCGCCCCGCCAACGGCCTCCCCCCTGACCCAAGACGCCTCGCCGTCGGGGACCACGAGGACGAGCAGCGGCGCCCCGAGCCGGCGGGCGCGGTGCCACGCCGCGAAGAGCTCGGTTTGCCGCGCGGACGGCGCAGCCGCTTCCGCGACGGTCCACGGGGCGAACCCGGCAGTGAGCAACGCGGTCACCACGTTCCGGCGCGTGATCATGGGGCACCCCGCACGAGCACACCGTCCTGCCAGACCCAGCGCGTAGCCCCGACCAGCACCCCACCGTCCACCGAGGACCACGCTCCTCCCGTCGTGCACGACGTCCTCCGGGACGGGCGCTCGTACGCATCCTCCGGGGTCTCGACCACCACTTCACAGGTGCGACTCCAGCCGTCCGCACCGAGGACCAGGCAGGAGTCCTCCCCACAGTACCAGCCGACGAGGTCCGGCGATCGGTTCGCCAGGGGTGCGGCGGCGCGAACCGCCGGGGGGCTGTACGACCGATTGGGCACGACGCCGGTGCTTGAACACCTTGCGGGGGGCCTCGGCGCGCGCCTGGAGGGTCGCGCGGCGTGCCTCGTCGTCGAGGGTGTCGGCCGACACGCGCGGGCTACGCAAGCGGGTCCCCACCGTGCCGATCGAGGCGCCGATCGGGAGGAAGCTCACCGTGACGTCGTCGTCGGGCACGGGTGCCTGGGACAGCTCGGCGAGCACGTCTTCGCGGACGACCTGCACGCCGCGGGGGGTGATCGTGACCGCGGCGCCAAGGTAGTCGACGAGGCCGTCGAGCGCCGCCTTGGGTCCGTCGAGGATCACGGCGTGGGCTTCGACGTTGACGCCCGGGTTGACGATCCGGATCCGGCCTTGGCTTCCTTCGATCCGGTAGACGAGGCCGCCTTCGATCCACGCGGCCCGCACGTCGTCGTCGATGAGCACGTTGATCTCGACGCCTCGTTCGACCTCGACGGGCAGCGTCGTGTCGATCTCGACGTCGTCGATGGTGAGGCCTACGCCCGCCTCGCGCGCTGCCGGGTCGAGGATGACGTACGCCGGGCGCTCCTGGGCGAGCGCGATGGGCGCCAGATAGAACCACATGACGAACCTCCGTTGTCCTGGTGCTGCGACAGCGAGCGGTGTTCACGGTTCCCAACAACGAGGTTGGGCGCGGCGCCGGTCGCGCGCCGCGGGCGCCACGCGCAGGTGTCGCGGACGGTCGGTCTCGCTCCAGCCTGATCGGTGCGCATGAGGAACACGGTGGCGCGTGTGGAAGATGGTCGCCTGCAGCGCCATCACGCAACTCGCGGAAGGCACTGGCTGCGACCCCCTCTCGGCCCCTATCGGCACGTTCGACGTCGACATCGGTCTGTACGTGACCGCGGACGGGTCGAGGTTGCGATGGTGGACGGCTCTACTGGAGCGACAACGTGTTCGGGTGTTGGCCAGGTGGCGGACCACCTGCCCGAGGCCGTCGGACGGCCGGCGACCAGGTCGTGGACCACCTGCCGAGTGGCGTCGGACGGCCGGCGAACACGTTGTCGACCACCTGCCCGATGGCCTTCGGACGGCCGGCGAACACGTGGTCGACCACCTGCCCGGGGGCGTCGGACGGCCGTGGCCGATCAGCCAAGCACGGAGGCGTGTGCCGCGGACGCCACGATACGACGTCAGGCAGCAGCGGGGATCGAGGGCGTCAACGAGCCAGGGCACCCAGCAGCCTTGTAGGCGGCGGGCGTGAGCTCGCTCGCGGCCATCGCGAACCGGCGGCGGTGCGTCCCGCGGCGCTCGAACGTCCAGGTGAGGTAGGCCTGAACGTCCAGCTTCAACTTCTGCGCCGTCCGAACTACGCCGAGGAGCGTCGCCCAGCGGTGCGCGCCCTCCTCGCTTCCCGCGAACAAAGACGCGTAGCGGAGCTTGGCGTGCCGCTGGAACTCGCGCTCGG
>CAIUDO010000282.1 GCA_903897935.1 uncultured Pseudomonadota bacterium | reverse complement strand
TCGAGCGCGATCACGAGGTCGATGCCGGTGCTGTGGACCTCCTCCAGGGTGTAGCCAACCCGCAGCCCCGCCAGCCCCACCACGAGCGACGTGGCAGCCGCACCGATCAAGATCGCGGAATGAACATGTTTGCGGGACGCGCGACCGATCAGGGGCACGAGCAGGTGTGGGTCGACGTGGGCCGCCAACCGCGCCGCCGCGCGCCGCGCCGCCAACCACACCACGCCTCCCAGCGCGGCCGCCAGCGGCACGAGCCAGAGCGCCCACGGCCGGGCGACGTCCACCCAATCGGCGATCATGGCAGGCTCCGGAATCGGGTGCTTCGTAGGCTCACCTCGGCGATCAGCAGCAGGAGCGCGGCGGTGAGCAACCACGGGTAGTGCTCGGTCCAGTCGACGACGCGCCGCGACTCGATGGGGCTGCGCTCCAACTCGTCGATGCGCGCGAACACCCCGGCCAGCGCGACGGCGTCGGTCGCCCGGAAGAACTCGCCGCCCGTCTGATCCGCGATGGCGAGCAGGGTGGCTTCGTCGAGATCTGCCTGGATCATCTGCACTTGTGGGCCGAACATACCGTCGACGAGCACCGGAGCTTCGCCCTGGGTGCCGACCCCGATCGTGTAGACCTTGATCCCGACCGCGGCGGCGGCTTCGGCGGCGACGACCGGCGCCACGGCGCCCGCGGTCGCCTTGCCGTCCGTCACCAGCACGACGACCCGCGAGCGGGCCTTCGACTTTTGGAGCCGCTTGACGGAGATGCCGAGCGCGTCTCCGAGGGCCGTCGCGTCGCCCGCCATGCCGATCTGCACGCGCTCGATCGATCGGCTGATCGCCTCGTGGTCGAGCGTGAGCGGGGCGTGGGTCCACGCGGAGGTGCCGAACACGACGATGCCCACCTGGTCGCTGGTCCGCGCGGCGACGAACCGATCGATGAGCGCCATCGCGACGTCGAGGCGGGTTCGGCGCGCGGGCATCGGGCCGTCGTCGAGGTCGAGCGCGGCCATCGAGCGGGACGTGTCGACGGCGACGAGGATGTCGACGCCGTCGGCGCTGACGTCGGCGAGGGTCTGGCCGGTGCGCGGGCGTCCGAGCGCGAGCACCAACGTGACGAGGGTGAGCACCCGTAGCGCGTCGGGTAGCCAGAACAGTCGCTCCACCCACGTTCTTGGGATGACGCTGTCCGGGGGGAGCGCGGAGAAGCGGGCCGACGGGCGCCGGCCGCGCGCGATCCGCCACCACGCACCGAGGCCGAGGATCACCCCGGGCACGGCGAGCCACCACAACCACGCGGTGGACCAGGTCATGACGCGCCCCGATCGGGATCGGCGGGTTCGGTGGGTTCGGTGGGGGACGCAGGCGCTCGCGCAGCGGCAGCAGCGGCGGCGGCAGCGGCGGCCCGCGCGGCCTCGACCTGGGCGACGGCCTCCCGCGCGGCGTCGATCGCGGCGTCAGCGTCGGTCGGATCGGTTGGATCTCCCGCGTATCGTGCCCGATCCGCGGCGCTCGCGAACCGCTCGAGCGCGGCGCAGGCCTCGGGCGTGAACCCGTCGTGGTGGCGCGCCAGCGCCAGCAGCTCCTCGCTGGTCAGGTCGGTCGCGTTGATACGCAGCGCCGCCTCGAGGTAGCGCGCCAGCACCTCCGCGACCGTGAACACCCACGCGCGCCGGAGCGCCGGCGTGGAGCGGTCTTCGAACGCCAGGCGGTCGAGCGAGCGGCGGGCGACGTCAGCGGGGTCGGGCGGGGCGTCGGGGGGGGTGGGCCGCCTCGCCCACCGCCACACGAGCGCGCCCGCGAGCAGCACGGCGG
>CAIUDO010000281.1 GCA_903897935.1 uncultured Pseudomonadota bacterium | reverse complement strand
CGGGTCGACGGGTCGCACACGGTCGCCCACCCCCTTGGACAACCCGTCGCGGCGCACGTCGAACCGGCTTCACCCCGGATCAAGCGACGCGTTGCCCACATCGCCCACCGCCGCTACGACGATTCTTATCGATCTAAGGACACTTGGTTAGCGCCAACGCCCCGCAGCGGACGGCGCGTGCTTACACGATGCCCGGGCGCCCCAGCCGCCACCGCACCAACACCACCGCCAGCGGCACCCGCGCGCCGACGTGACCGGCCCGCGCGAGCGCCCGCGCCGCCTCACGCATCGTGGCGCCCGAACCCGCGTAGTCGTCGAACAACAGCACCGGCCCCTTCGGCGGCGCGCCGCGCACCGCCATCCGATCGGCGACGTTCGCCCGCCGCTGGTCGTTGTTCAGCAGCGTGCCCTGCCGCGCCGGCGGCGCCTCGTTCCAATACAGACCGTCCCACACCGGCAGGCCCAATGCGGCGATCGCGGCCTGACGACCCACCCACGACGACGACGGCAGCGGCACCAGCGTGTGGTCCGGCCCCACCTCGCGCGCTAGCGCGCGCAGCCCGTCGAGCAGCCGACCGTCGGGCGGCCCCGACGCCCGGTCGCGCATGAACTGCACGAACGCCTTGGATCGAGCTCCGCTGTCGAGCAGCGCCCTCCCTTCGTCGAGCAGGCCCCGGAAGCCCGGGACCACCGCCGCCCGCTGCGCCAGCCACGCGTCGGCGCCCCCCGCGACGACGTCGAGCGGCAGCGACGCCCCCGTACACGGCCCGCACCGCCCACACGGCGCCGACGCCCCGTCGCCGAGGTGCGACCGCAGGGTGTGCATCAAGCACGATGACCCCGTCGCGTACGTGAACATCGCCGTGAGGCCGTCCGTGCGCACCTGGAGCTGGTTCGCGTACCGCGACAGGTCGGGCGCGCCCGGCCGGTCCGCTAGGACGAACACCTGCTTCTTCCCACGCATCTCCTTGGTGAGGAACCCCTGCTCCACGAGCTCCGCCGTCACGACCGTCACCCGGGTCGGGTGCAGGCCCGTCTCCCGCTTGAGCTCGGTGATGCCGAGCGGCCCCGCGCGGACCCGGTCGAGCACGCGGCTGAAGTCCGCGGCGACCGGCTGCGCGCTGTGGATGAAGTACTCTTGGATCTTACGGTCGGCCGGGTCGAGCAGCAGCAGGCCCCGCGCGGGCAGTCCGTCGCGACCCGCGCGGCCGACCTCCTGGTAGTACGCCGTGATCGAGCCGGGCACGTCGACGTGCACGACGGCGCGCAGGTCGGCCTTGTCGATGCCCATCCCGAGCGCGTTGGTGGCGGCGATCGCGGCGAAGCGACCCGCGACGAAGTCCGCCTGCAGCGCCTTCTTCCGCTCCGGGGGCATGCCCGCGTGGTACGCCGCCACCTGGTGACCGGCGTGCGTGAGGTACTCGGCGACCACCTCGGTGTTCTCGCGGGTCGCGCAGTACAGCAGGGCGCAGCCGGGCTCGGTGCGCAAGAACGCGTCGAGCTGCTCGAGCTTGTTCGCCATGCCGTCGGCGACGCGTACGTGCAGCGTGAGGTTCGGGCGGTCCATGCTGCGACGCTGCGTCTGGATCGGCGCGAGCTGCTGCTCGATGTCGGCGGCGGTCCGGCCGTCGGCGGTGGCGGTGAGCGCCAGCACCCGCACCGGTCGACGCGCGCGCACCGAGCGCACGAAGCGCCCGATCTCCCGGTAGGCGGGCCGGAAGTCGTGGCCCCACGTGCTGATGCAGTGCGCCTCGTCGATGACGAGCAAGCGCACGTCCAGCGTGCCCAACCACGCGAGCCGGTCGACGCGGTCGAGCTGCTCGGGGGCGAGGAACAAGATGCTGATGCCCCCGGCGTTCGCCCGCTGGATCGTCGCGTCGTTCTCGGCGTCGTCTTGATCGCTGTTGAGGGACCCGGCGGGGATGCCGTACCGGTGCTCGAGGTGGTCGAGCTGGTCGCGCATCAACGCGAGCAGCGGCGAGACGACGACGGTGAGGCCGCCCAGCGCCACCGCAGAGAGCTGGTAGATCAGGGACTTTCCGTGCCCCGTTGGCTGGATGCACAGCAGGTCGGCGCCAGCGAGCAGGGCCTCGATGGCCTCCCGCTGGCCCGGTCGGAACGACGGCAACCGGAAGCGCTCGTGGAGCAGGGCGTCGATGTCGGTCATGGGCACCTCGGCGGGCCCACCCGGTATCTCGCGCCGCGCGGCGGTACGCCGAACGCCACGGAGCGAGGCGGAAATCCTCGCCCCGTTCTTGAATTCGCTCGCTGCGCCCGTTGATTACGCGGACGAGAAGGCGCAGAACACTTGGGGGAGCGTTCATGGAGCACCTCACGATTTCGCGATGTGCCGCCCGCGCTCGCGGCGGCGCTCGCATCCGAGAAGCGGCGTCCCGGCACGTCGACCAACCAGACGGCGCTCGACCTCCTCGCGACCTCACGATCGTCACGTGCGACAGCGACTCCCTCCGGATCCGGCGCGTCGCCGTTACCCTGGTGGAGCGGGCGCGACCTCTCAATGCGCCCCGCCGAGCAGCAGCCAAGCGCCGCTGGCCGCGTAACCCCGGTTCCAGCCGATCAACAGGTCCTCGGTGCCGTCCCCGTCGTGGTCGCCGGCCCATCCTACCGAGCCGATCCACGCGTCGCCCGGCATGACGACCGAGGCATGACCGCGGCCCTGCTCGAGCACGCCAGCGAGCGGGCCGTACCACAGGTCGACCATGGATACGTCGTCGTTCCACCCGACCACGAAGTCGTTCACGCCGTCCGCGTCTATGTCGAACGGACGGTTGATCGGTTGTATCGTATCACCGACGTCGTAGGTCAGCCGGAACACAGGATCGTTGAGGTCACTGCGACTCGCGTTGGTGGACACGAGGACGCCCGACTCAGCATGAACATACAGCGTCAACTCCCCAAGACCATCCCCATCCACATCCCCAACATCCATCGGGTACGAGACGCGGTCGGTGTCCAGAGGCAAGTCGAAACGCCAATCGACGTCGCTCGCGCTGAACACACCAGGCGGCAACGGGCCTTGCATAACGCCGTCGTTCACAAGGACGTCCGCCGAGCCATCTCCATCCAGGTCACTCACCGGCATCGGAAAATAGTGGAAGCGCGCGTAGTCGCCGTCGCCAGCGTACTCAGAATACGCGTCATCACGCGACGCGAAGCCCCGGCCCTCGATCGCCCCGGGGTGATCGACGCGTTGGCGTCGGCGCAGTCGCTCTGTGTCTCGACAAACCCCTCGGGCGCGCCGTCGCTGCACGGCCCCACGTGAAACACCTCGGATTGGCCGTACCCGTCGTCGTCAGCGTCCGCGAACCAAACGCACCGCTCGACCGGCGGCGCTTCATCTTCCATCGAACACGCGACAGAAACCGCGAACAGCATGCTGCACCCCGACCTGAGCGTAGCCGCGCACGGCGGTGATCCGCAACGGTCACCGATAGTCGATCGCGCGCGGCCCGTACCCCCGAAGCACGACGGGACAACCCACCGCCCGCTCGACGAACGGCACGACGCCGTCGACCTGCACCACCGGCGTCACCCCACGCAGCCAGCGCCCGAGCGCGGCGCGGTGCTCCAGATCGTCCGGCGACCCCTTGTCGAGCGTCCGATGGCCCCCCGCGTACGCGTCGACCACCGGGCCCCGCTCGCGCTGATCGAGGTGGGTGACCACCAACCCGTCGACCCCGCCGACCACCTCGACCGCGTACCGCAACAAGACGCCGTCGAGGGCACCCACCCGAAACCGACCCTGCCACCCGTGATCATCGTTGTGCGGCTCGTGCACGTCGCGCGCGCCCTCGGTCGGGAACGGCCCCGGCCCGTGCCGCGTCGCGTACGACCGCACCACCCCGAGCCGCGTCGCCGGGCGCCCCCCCAACAGCGCGTCCGCTGCCCCCGCCGTGCAGTCGCTCCAGGTGGTGTGGGGGTGGAAGCCCCACACCTCGTCGAGCAGCACCCCCTGGGCGCCCTCGAACACCACCCGCGGCGCGCGCGCGACGAGGGCCCGCGCCTCGCCGTCGTCGACGAGCCGCAGCCGCGGCGCGATCCGCGCCCACGACGCCAGGGTGCGCTCCAGGACGTCGTCGTCGCGGAACACGCCCAGATCCTCGGCGCCCGCCGCCCGCAACGCCTCGTGGTGCCGCTCGCGCTGCGCCACCAGGATGGCACGCACCCGCGCCCGGTCCGCAAGGTCCTCCGCCCGCACCACCTCGCCCGGGTACGACAACGCGTCCCCGACACAGGCCCCCACCCCCACCCCGCACGTCCCGTGGGCCCCCTCCCCCCGCAGCAGCTCCCACAGCCGCCCCGCGGCTTGTTGGTACGGCGTGATGACCCGCGCGACACCCGCCACCCACGTGCGCGCGAACGGATCCCCGCCGATGCGCGGGGCGAGGTGCGCGGCCTCGACCTCCATCGCGCCCGGATGCAACAAGAACTGCGGCCCGAGCAGGCCCTCAGCGCCCGCGAACGTGCCCGCGCAGAACTGGGAGAACGTGTGGTGCCGACCGTCCGGGGTCACGACGTTGTGGCCCGCCTGCGCGCCCCCGTGGTGCCGCACCACCAGCGGCACGTCGCGGCTCCGCACCAACCAGTCGGTGACCGCCCCCTTGCCGGCGTCACCGAACCCGAGGTCGATCACCACCCAGGCGTCGCTCATCGCGCGTGGCCGCTCGCCCGATCCCCCCGCGGCAAGCGCGCCGTCGTGCTGCGCGGCGTGGGGACGCCGTCTTTGCCGATCCCCGCCGCGAACGGGACCAGCGCGCCCACCACCCGGGCGACGTCCGCGCGTGTGAGGCCACCAGCGACCAGCCGATCCGCGAACACGCCGACGTCGCGCGCGCTGCCTTCGAGCAACGCGACGACCCCGGCGGCGACCATCGCGGCGTCGTCGACGTGACGCAGCCCGAGCACCCGATCCCCGAGCAGATCCCGCCACGCCCGGTGCGTGCGCGGCGACGAGCCCGGCGCCAGCATCACGAACGGCTCGAACGTACGCTGCAGTTCGTCGAGCAGGTCGCGGATCGGCAGGTCGGCGGGCGGCGCGTCCCCGATCAGGCGCCGCACCTGCTCGGCGGACACCGCGGGGTTCGGCGAGGTGTCGGCGGTGAGGAACAGGTACCCGCGACGCCCCCGCTTCGCGACGCTGTCGAGGTGGACGCGACGGGCGGCGAAGTACATCGCGAGCTCGTACGCCTCGTGCTGCCCTGCCCCACCCCCTTCCAACCACAAGCGACACAACCAGTCGTCGATCAGCGCCGCCGACGACTCGAACTGGCCGACCTGCAGCGGCGCGTGGTCGACGATCGCGTGCCCGACCGCCATGAACATGAGCTGGGGGTGCGCGACCCCGGCGTCCAGTAAGACCCGCATGAACGTGGGCAACGTCCGGGTGGCGAGCACGTGGGGGATCCGCCCCATCGACCCCGACACATCCAATACAAATGCGACGCCCAGCGACTCCGGGTGCTCGTCGCTGTCGCGACACTCCCGCGCGGCGTTGAGCGGCGACAACCGAGGGTCGACGAGCGCCACCACCGGCTCGCTGCTCGCGGCGCGCGCCGAGGTCAACGCGACGTGCGCCTCGTGGCTGTAGGCCCCGTACCCCATCGGTCACCCCCACCCTGGAAGAACGAGCGGGTGCCACGCCGGCGGCCCGAAGTCGGCTGCAGACGCCCGGGTGATCTCCTCCCGAAGCGCCCACGCGTCGCCGTGGCGCCCGGCCATGCCGGCGACCAGCGCCGCCGGGCGCCACGGGCCCACCGCGGCGACGCACCGGCACGCCATCTGGACGTCGAGCGCCGGCGTGGCGTGCCGCGCCCCGTCGTACATCGGGGCCCACCGCGCCGGCACCGCCGGCAACCGCCCCCCGACCGCGGTCGCGACGGTCCACCCGACGAGCATCGCCCCGTGATCCCGCGGGTGTACGAGCACGTGGTCGGGGGTGACGGCGCCGTGCACAAAGCCCGCGCGGTGCACGAACGACAGCAGCTCCAGCAGCCGCTTGAGCAGCCACACCTGGGCGTGGCCGGAGAGGCTGCCGACCTCCCGGCCGACCTGCTCCAGCGTGACCTGAAAGCCGCTCCGCCACCCGTACGCCGCGGCCGGGCGCGCCGGCTCGACCCCGGAGGGAACGAGGCCGTATGCGATCGGGGGCGGCAGCCGCGTGACGTAGTGCTCGGCGCCCTGGGCCGTCGAGGCCGCGAGCGCCGACAGCACGTCCCACTCACGACGCAGCAGGTCCGCGTCGGCGCGAGACGCGAGCACCTTGATCACGACGCGCTCCCCGAGCCGCGACACCCAGCGCGCGCGGTAGACCGTCGCGCAGTCGCCCTCGGCGAGCTGCCCCTCCAGGACGTACGTCCGCCCGCCCAAGTTGACGCGTGGCCGCTCGTCGACGGGCACGCTGGCGGGCACAGCGCCGTCGGGCAGGTTGTGCCCGCCGCACGACGGGCACACCACGACCAGACGGTCCCACGCCGCCTCCAGGGGCGTGCCGCAGCTCGAGCAGAACCCGATCCTCACGACGGGAAGGCCGCTTTGGCCACCGCGGGCGCCATGCCCAGCGCGACGACGCTGGCGACGGCGTCGGCCGGGCGGAGCCGCCCTTCGCGGACCCCGATCGACGCCGCGATGAGCTCGCAGATCGCGTCGACCTGGTCGCACACGAGCAAGCGGTCCCCGAGCAGGCCCCGCCACTGCGCCGCCAGCTCGGACGGGGCGTTCGGCGCGCCGCGCGTCACCTGCACGTGGAACAGCTCCCAGCGCTCGGCCGCGGCCGCGACCACCGCCGCGTTGTCGGTGCCACCCGCCGGCGTGTACCCGAACACGCGCTGGATCTGGGACGGATCGAGCGGCTTGATCATCGCGTCACCGATGCTGAACAAGTACCCCTTCTTCTTACGCTTCTCCCACGCGTCCGTGGCGGTGTGGTAGGCCGCGAACCAATGCGGGAGCAGGTACGACTCGGGCGCGTCGCCGCCGCCGCTCTCGAGCCAGATGCGGGTGAGCCAGAGGTCCATCTCGAGGCCGCTCTCGAACTGGCCCACCTGAAACGGCGCCCGATCGCTGACCGCGTCGCCGACCGCGGCGAACAAGACCTGCGGATCGGTGACCCACCCGCGCTCGACGAGGCGGGTCATGAGCGCGCCCAGCAGCGTCTTCGCGAACCGCGTCGGGATGTCGCCCATCGAGCCCGTGACGTCGAAGGCCACGATGATCGGCACCGAATTCGGGTGGTGCTCGCTGTCGCGCGACTCCCGAACGGCCAACCCGGTCGGGTCCATCCGCGGGTCGATGCTCCGGCTCGACCGGAAGATCTCGGCCGCCGCCGCGCCCGCGCGCTCCCCCGCGACGCCCTTGTACGCCTCGTCACTCCAGCTCGAATAGCCCATCGGCCCTCCGCGCCGGACTCTAGCCGTCGAACGGGCCGTTGGCTGTTGGCGATCTCCGGTTGGTCGGATGAACCGGTGGATCTTCGCCGCGACGTCGCGGGCTGGAAGCCCACGGTCCGGATCTCGCGCGACTGCGCTCAGCCGGGCTCGCAGCCCACACCACCTCTCGGGCACGGCGAGGTTGCGGGCTGAAAGCCCGCGGTCCGGCGGGCTGAAAGCGCGCGCTCCGGCTCTCGCGCGACTGCGAGGCCGGCAGGCCGGGTAGCCTGCGCCCAGCGGGCTGAAAGCCCGCACCTCGACGATCGGGTGCACCCCGGTGCCGCACGGCGCGCGGGCGCGAGCGGGGCGCGCAACGCTCCCTTCGTCATATTGGTGCGACGGCGTTGGCACGAGAGGTGCTCATCGCAGCGCGGAGGCGCCATGAACCTGCGGTTCGTCCTGACGCTCGTGTTGACCGGGTGCACCAAGGCCCCACCGGAAGAGACCGCGGTCGAGACCGCCCCGGCCCCGCCGACCGAGACCGCGACCGTGCCGTGCGGCGCCGCGCCGCTCGCGGTCACCCTCGCCGGCCCAGCCATCGAACAGGAGCTGAAGTACGCGCTCGAACGCGGCGACATCGTCATTTGGAACGGCCCGGACGGCGGGTTCTACCTGGCCGTGGACCCGACCGTCGAGGGCACGCTCGACCCCGTCACGGTGACCGCGACCGTCGACGACGTGACGACCGGCGCCACCCTCGACGCTACCACAGAAGAGGTGACGGGCACGGCGACCGCGGACTGCGCGATGGCCCTGCCGCAGATCAAGCTGTTCCCGACGCAGAGCCGGGACGAGGCGTGCGCGCTCGACGGCCACAGCGCGCACCTGACCGTCTCGGTCGGTCCCGTCGGAGGGGCGCCCACGGTCACGGAGACGATCGACGGCACGTTCCGGTCGTTGTACTCAGAGCACACGGACACCGACGACCCACCGCTTTGCCCATGACGGGCGCCCGCCCGGGTCCGAGCGAGCGGATAAGCCCCCTGCCATGATCGAGACCCTGGTCCTCGCCGCCGCGCTCGCGGTCGACGCCGCGGCGGCCGCCGCTGGTTTGTGCGCCGCGGGCGCGTCCGCGCGCTGGCTCGTGGCGGCGTGTGCCTCGTTCGCGCTGGCACAAGGCGGCATGTCGGCGCTCGGCGCGTGGGGCGGCGGGTGGCTCACCGCGCACGCGAGCGCGTGGGACCACTGGATCGCGTTCGTGTTGTTGTCGGTGGTCGGCGCGCGGATGATCCGGGGCGGCGAGCCCGACGAAGGCGCGCCCACCATCGGGGCCGCCGGCCTCGTCGCGCTGTCCGTCGCGACCAGCATCGACGCGCTCGCCGCGGGCGTGTCGTTGCCGATGTTGTCGGTCGGTGTGCCCGTCGCCGTCGTGGTGATCGCGGGGGTCACCCTCGCGCTGTCAGCGGTCGGCGCGGCGGCGGGCAAGGCGCTCGGCGACGCGTTCGGGGCGCGGGTGGAGGCCGTAGGCGGCGTCGTGCTCATCGCGCTCGGCGTCAAGATCGTCGTGACGCACCTGATCGCGTAGGAGGCTCCGTGCTCGTCTGGATGCTCGCGTGTGCCGGAGCGCCGCCCCCCGAGCCGGTGGTGGCCGCACCGCCCCCGGTCGAAGCGCCGGCTGCCCCGCCCGAGGAGCCGGCGCCGGTCGAACGGTGCAGCGCGCCGGGGCCGGGCTGCACCTGCCCCGGAGACGGCGAGTCGCCGGCGTGTTTCCCGGCGTACGACGGCTCCATCGGCGCGATCCCCCCCGACGTGCGCGCCGACATGGAGGGCCGCTCGTGGCGCCTCGGCTGCCCGGTCCCGGTCGACGACCTCGCGCTGCTCATGGTGCCCCACTGGGACGACGACGGCGCGATCGTGCGCGGCGAGCTGGTGGTCGCGCAGTCCGCCTCCGTCGACGTTCTGGCGGCGTTCGGCGCCTTGTACGACGCCCGGTTCCCCATCCACCAGATGAAGCGCGTCGACGCCTACGGCGCCGACGATCGTGCGTCGATGGCCGCCGACAACACGAGCGCGTTCAACTGCCGCCCGGTCGCCGGGACGGACCGCTGGTCGGAGCACGCGTACGGCCTCGCGATCGACATCAACCCCCTGCAGAACCCGTACGTGTCGGGGTCGCGGGTGAGCCCGCCAGAAGGCGCCAAGTACGCCGATCGCTCCGTGCTCTCCCCCGGAGGCATCGGCCCCGACGGCGTCGTCGTGCGGGCGTTCGCGGACATCGGCTGGCGCTGGGGCGGCGACTGGGCGGCCGCGAAGGACTATCAGCACGTCTCGAAGTCGGGTCGGTAGCGGCTGAGCCAACTATTTACTTTGGGCAAACCGTCGTCTTCGGGCGCCGATCGCGCGCGACGTTGGAGCGCGCCCCGGAGACTGGCTAGTTGGCGGCCCCACCGGAGGTCAGCTTGGCTACGCATCGCATCGTCATCGCGGGGAGCGGCGGCATCGGCCGCGCGGTCGGCTTGTTGCTCCGCGAGCTCGGCGATCTCGACGTCCACCTCACGCTCGGCGACCTGAGCGAGGAGCAGGCGCGCAGCGCGGCGGCGTTCATCAGCGACGGCTCGGATCGGCGCGGCGCCATCGAGACCGTCGTGATGCCCATGAGTGGCTCCACGCCCGCGCTCGACCGCGCCTTGGCCGACGCCGACCTGATCCTCGACTGCTTGCCCGGCGGCCAGGCGCCGCGCGTCGCCTCATGGGCGCTCGTGCACAACGCCCACTACGCGAACCTCACCGAGTACGTCGCCGAGACCAACCAGATCCTCGAGATGGCGCGCGGCGCCCGCACGGGCTTCGCGCTGCAGTGTGGCCTCGCGCCCGGCTACGTGAACGTGCTCGGCCACCAGCTCTTCCGCCGGTTCTGCGCGCAGCACGACGTAACGCAGGTCGAACGCTTGAAGATGCGCGTCGGCGCGCTCACCCGCAACGCCGAGGCCCCGCACTTCTACGGCTTCACGTGGTCCCCGATCGGCGTCGCCACCGAGTACGTCAAGGACGCGATCGTGGTGCGGGGCGGCGTGCAGAAGCTCGTGCCGTCGCTCGCCGAGGTCGAGGAGCTGCTCATCGACGGCGTGCGGTACGAAGAGGCCACCACGTCGGGCGGCGCGGCCGACCTGCCCGACGCGCTCGCGGGCAAGGTGCGCGACCTCGACTACAAGACGCTGCGCTTCCCCGGCCACTGGGCGTGGGTGCAGGAGCAGCTCGCGGCGATCGGCGACGCGCCCGATCGCATCCAGCAGCTCGAGGACCGGATGCTGCGCACGATCCCCCAGATGGAAGACGACATCGTCGTGATCTACGCGTCGACCGAGGGCACCGACCGGCGCGGCCACCGCCACCGGATCGACGCGGCGTACATGGTCTACCCCGAGCAGTTCGGGGCGCAGACGCTGCGCGCGATCCAGTCCACGACGGCCGCCGGGATGGCCGAGTGCGCGCGGATGCTGCTCACGACCGACGTGCGCGGCCCCCTGCTGCAGAGCCAGCTCGACCCCGACGACTACCTGGCGGGGCCGTACGTGGGCGCGGTGTACGGGGCGCCGCTGGGCGCCCGCGGCTGACCCCCTGCTCGTGAGGCTGGCGCGACACGGATGTCGTGCCCTGGCTTTGCGAGCGATTCGCGCGACACGAATGGACGTCCCTTTCGGGGCGGTTCGGACGCTGGCACGCTGCGTGCTTTACGGTCCATCGGAGGTCCGATGCACCCAGCCACCCGCCCGAGCGCGATCCTCGCGGTCGTCATCAGCCTGCTCCACACCACTGCGTGCTGCGGAGACACCACCGTCGAGCCGTTTCACCACACCGATCAGTTCGAAGTGACCGTGGAGGGCCTCGTCGCCCGGCGCGGCAACCTCGACCCGATGACCCAAGAGGGGTGCGAGGCGCTGTGCACCTCCCGCTTGTTCCTCCTCGAGGCGCCCACGGTCCATATGTGTGTGGCCACCCTGGACAGCACCGAACCGGACGCATCAGAGGACACGGGCGACACCGGCGACACCGGCGACAACCGGAGCGGGCGCGGTAAGGTGCAGATCGACTGCATCGTGAGCGGATTTGAGCGCTGCGTCGGTGGGCGCTACAGCGCCGCGCTGCAGGCGCGGGCGTCCGGGCGGGGCGCGGACCCGGTCGCCGCCTGGCTGGCCCGCGAGGCGTGCGGCGAAGCCGGCAGCGTCATCGCGTTCCGGCGGCTCGCGCGGGAGCTGGAGGCGCTGGGCGCGCCCGCGTCGCTGGTCGCGCGGGCCCGATCGGCGATGCGCGACGAGGTCGTTCACGCCCGCATGGTCGGCGATCTCGCCCGCGCCCGCGGCGGGTCGCCCGACCGCGTCGCCGAGGCCCCGCTCCCGCTGCGCTCCCTCGAGGAGCTCGCGCTCGAGAACGCTGTCGAAGGCTGCGTTCACGAGACGTTCGCGGCCGCGCGCGCGGCGTGGCAAGCCAGCTACGCCAGCGATCCCAGCGTGCGGAGCCTCTCGGCGGTCCTCGCCGCCGACGAAGCGGCGCACGCCGACCTCGCCGCGGACGTGCACGCGTGGGCCTGCTCCGTGTTGCCCCCGCCCGACGCGCAACGGGTGGAAGCGGCCCGCCGCCGCGCGTGGGCCGAGCTCGCCGCCAACCCGGTCCCGGTCGACGCGACGTCCGCGCGCGCGCTCGGGCTGCCGGACGCGATCGCCCACCGCCGCATCGTCGGCGCGCTGATCGAAGCGCTCGCCGCCTGACGGTGGGGCGCCTCGTGCCGTCCGACCTCGGCTGCGGTACGTAGCACCGCGGAGGCGCCGATGTGGCTCTGGCTGTGGGCGTGCGCCAAACCGGCGGTTGAGTCAGTGGATCCGGCCGAGACCAGCGCGACCGTCACCGAGACGTCGAGCGAGACCGCGTCCGAGGAGACCGAGTCGGAGGTCGAGACCGAATCCGAGACGGAGACGGAATCCGAGACGGAGACCGAGACCGAGACCGAGCACTCCGAGCCGCCGGTCGAGGTCCCGTGCACGATCGTGTGGGGCAGCGTCACGACCGTGCCGGTGCTGACCGTCGACGCGGCCGGCGCGCGGTCGGTGACGTTCGGGTGGGAGCACGAGACCCGCCACCTGACTGTCGAAGACGGTCCGGTCGTGCTGTTCGGTGTGCCGGAGGGCGTGGCCTTCTGGTACGAGGCCGCCACGAGCAGCGCTCCCCCGGGCCGCTGCAGCGGCGCGGCCACCAACGGCACCCCACCAAAGGGCCTGCCAGGCCAGACCGTCACCGTGTTGGATGCAGCGGCGATGAGCGACGAGGTCCTGCTCACGCCCTACATGGGCAGCCCGGGCGGCGTCGTCGCGTGGGAGCGCCAAACCGGCCGTACGCTGTGGTATCAGGCCGTTCCGGTCGGCACGCGGATCTCGACCGCCCACCTCGGCCCGACCGGCCCGATGTGGCTGGATCTTCGAGAGGGGGGCACGGCGCTGGTCGAGGCGGATTGGACCGGGGCGCCCGTGCGCGAGCTGACGATCCTGGCGGGTCACCATGACTTCGTCCCGTTCAGCGACGGCGCCGTGGCGTGGCTGGCTTCGTCGTCCCGGGAGATCGTGTTGCCACCCGGCCTGCAGACCGTCATCGGCGACCGGGTGGACCGCCTCGAGCCGGACGGCGTCACCCGCACCACGCTGTTCGACATCTGGGAGGTCTACCCCGACTTCGCGATCGTCCCTGGGGACGAGTGGGACCCGAAGAGCGACGTCCACCCTTGGACGCACGCGAACGGCCTGCGCTGGCGCGAGAGCGAACGAACCCTGCTCATGTCCCTCGGCTACGCCGACGCGGTCTTCGAGCTCTCCGAGGTGGGCGACGTGCAGCGCCAGTTCGGTGGTACCGGGGGGTACGTCGTGGAGCCACCCCTCGACTTCCAGCACGATCCCGGCTGGACCGACGCGGGCACGCTGCTCGTCTCCACCTCCGAGGGCGGGCGCACCTTCGCGATTGAGTACGCGGTCGACGACGCCGCCCGCACGCTCACCGAGCGCTGGCGCTGCGGTCACGACGAGGGCTTGTACCAGCCGGCCCTGGGCATGGCGCGCCGCCTCGACAACGGCAACACCCTGGTTCAATGGGGCAACCTGGGGGTGATGATCGAGTACACGCCCGACTGTCGCGCGGTGTGGCGCGCCGATTGTGATCGCGGGGGCTGGTTCGGCACCGGGGACGTCTGGATCCCCGCAGGCTGACCAGCGGCGCGGTGTTTCAGCGCTGAAACGAGCGCCACCGGGTCAGGGCTTGGCGGCGAGCGTCGCGTTGTACGCGAGGGCGTCGTCGATCCAGCCGCGCAGGGCGTCGTCGTCGGCGACCCCCTCGGGCGTGATGAGGATGAACCCGGGCATGACGCGGCTCTTCTGCTCCATCACGCGGGCGTGAGGGCGGCTGACCATCTCGGCGGTCCGAGCTGCGGCCACGCGAACCATGAAGCCGCCGTCGGACATCAGCCCGCACGCCATGTGACCACGAACCATGAAGGCGACCCCGCCGAACATACGCTTCTCGGTCATGTCTTGGGTCCCAGCGAGCACTTCGCGTGCGCGGGCCAACAACGCGGCGTCATACGGCAACCTGCACCTCCCACCGGCCATCCTACGACGACGCGCCGCCGCCGGGCGCCACCAACCGCACCTCGCTCCACGGGACGTGCCGTTTTGGCGCCGAAGCCGGCGGCGTAGACTCAAGTACGCCCGGGCGGCGGGACGAACGGGTTATTCGGCCGACCACGCGGGAGGGAGCGGGCATGCTGCTGATGTGGACGTCAATCGCGGCCGCGACGCCGATCACCTTCGAAGGCAACACGTACTTCACCGGAGATCTCCACGTTCACACCGGGGCGAGCGGCGACGGCGGGTCGGCGGACTTCGGGGTGTGCGACGCCGACGCGGACTGCGGCGCCGTCGCCGACCTGGCGGTCATGGCGTCCGAGGCCGGTCTCGACTTCCTCGCGGTGACGGACCACGTGAACGGCACGAACGCGTCGGACGACCCCACGTTCTCGGGCGCCCTCGCCTTGGCGTTGGAGGCGCACGATCCGAAGGGTGGCCTGGTCGTGCTGCCCGGCGCCGAGGTGTGGTATCGACTGCGCGACGGGACCCCCCTCGGCCACAAGAACCTCGTGCTGTTCGGAACCGACGACGAGGTCGCGGGGTTCGAGGCGGTAGACGCGCAACACTCCGGTCGCGGCGACATCGTGGCGTCGTGTGAGACCGCGTGGAGCGCCGCCCGAGCCGTGCAGAAGAGCTTCGGTCCCGCGCTGCTCATCCCGCACCACCCGTCGCTCAACGTCCCGATGATCACCGACTGGACGTGCCACGATCCCGAGATCGCCCCCGCCGTGGAGATCTACAGCGAACACGGGGCCTCCGACCTGCCCGAGGCCACCTGGGATCCGCCGTGGAGCGGCACCACGGAGGGCACCTCGGTGTACTCGGCGCTGCTGGACCACGGGCACCAGCTCGGCTTCGTCGGCGGCACGGACCGCCACGACACGCACCCGGGCGCGGTCTGCCGGCGGGAGACCATGTTGTTCGGCCCGGCGTACGGCGGAGGGCTAACGATCGCGGTGGCGCCGTCCGGCACCTCGCTGTCGCGCGAAGCGCTCTACGAGGCGATCACCACGCGCCGAACGTACGCCACCAGCGGCCCGGTCCTGCCCGTCGTCCTGGAGGCGTCGACCGGCGGCGCCCTCGTCGCGACCATGGGCGAGACGGCCGGTGTGCCGCCGGGCCAGCCCCTCGACGTCGAGGTTCGGGTGCCGGCAGACCTCTCCGCCTACGTGGAGGAGGTGCTGCTCGTCTCGCCGCTCGAGGACCGGTACCTGACTGCGGTCCCAGAGGCGCCGGGGACGTGGAGGGCGAGCGTGCCCTCTGACGAGCTTCCCCCTTGGTTCTGGGCCGAGGTGCGCGTCGACGGCGCGGCGTGGTGGGTCACGTGTGACGACGGCGGCGCCGACACCCAGGAGCGCTTGTGGTTGTCGCCGATCTGGCTCGGCGAAGGGGCCCCCGACCTCGACGGCGACGGCGTGGCGTTCCTCGACGGGGACTGCGACGACGGCGACCCCGCCGTCTCCCCGAGCGCGGCGGAGGACTGCGCCAACTCCGTAGATGACGACTGCGACGGCGCCGTCGACGGTGACGACGACGACTGCGCCGAGCCGATCGACACCGCCGACACCGAGACCGAGACCGAAGACACCGAAGACACCGAGCCCGACGACACCGAGCCCGAGGACTCCGAGACCGAACGCACCGACAGCGAGCCCGGGACCGGCGGCGAAACGGCCGGGAGCACGCCGAAGTCCTGCGGTTGTGACTCCCGCGGACCGGGCCACGGGCTGGTGCCGCTGGCCGCGCTCGTCGTCGCCGCGACCCGACGTGCCGCCCGGCCGCGTTACCCGACGCGCGTGAGGCCCGAATGATCGCCTGGCTCTGGTTCGCGTGCTCCATGTTCGAGCCCCCGTCGGCGCAGACGGTCCCCACCGCGCCCCCCGCGAGCGCCGAAGCGCGGCCGGCCGCGCCAGACGCACCAGCCAAGGTCGCGGTCGGCGCGGCGGCCACGGCCGGCACGGTCGACATCTTCATGGCGGCCGGCGTGCCCAGCGGCACCAGCTCGTGCCACTTCTCGGGCCTCTCGCAGAGCGCCGCCGCGTGCCAGATCCACCGCCTTCGTTGGGATCTCGCGAAGAACCAGCCCGTGGACCACGCCGTCGAGGTCAGCGATCAGGGGTTCATGCCGTCCGTAAGCCCCGACGGCACGCGGTTGGCGTACGCGCACCTCATCACCGCCGCCGGCGGGCGCCCGATGGCCCAGCTCGCGGTCACCAAGATCGATGGCACGCCGGAGGCCACCACCCGACAGACCCCGTCGTTGCCGGGGATGTTCAGCTTCCCGCATTGGCTGGACGACCAGCACCTGTTGGCCTCGCGCCCCGACCAGGGCGTGCAGTGCAAGAGCCCCCGGGACGGCTCGTGCCAGAAGGTCGAGCGCTGGGGGAGCATCTACACCGTCGACGTCGCCGGCACCTCGTTGGGCAAGGCAGCGCCCGCGTTCGACGCCGACTTCTTCGGGTCGATGTCGCTCGAAGACACCTGGGTCAACCCCAAGGATCGCTCCCTGGTCGCTGGGCACGGCCGATACATCAAGACGGGGGAGCGTCCGGCGTGCGGCACCGGACCGTCGCCTGACTGTCGCTCGTTGGTGCAGACCCCCTACCCCTTCGTCTTCGACGTCGACCAGAAGCGGTGGTGGGGCTTCCAGCTCGAGACCACCGAGTCGAAGTTCCGCAGCCCGGACGGTCGGGGCCTGCCGCTCGCGGGCTGCGCGCATTTGTCCTGGAGCCCCGACGGCGGCACCCTGATGTGCACCGAGCAGTCCACCGACGCGATCAAACAAGCAGGCTTGTCGGGCCGCTTGTTCGCGTTCTCGTTCGACGCTGCGGTGGACCGCCCGGGGGTGTTGAACCCCAAGACCGTGGAGCCCCTCTTCAACCACAAGGCGTACCAGGACCTCATCCCGATCAGCCCGGGTGAGACCTGCGACGTGTATTACCACAAATACGCAGAGTTCTGTGGGGACGCGAAGCACGTCGTGGCGAGCATCGTGTGTGATTGCTCGTCCCCCCAATGCAAGACGGCAGCGCCCACCAAGATCGTCCAGGCGCACGTGTGGCTCATCGACATCACCGACCCCGCTTCCCCACGATACACCGACCTCACCGCAGCCCTCGAGGCCACGTCGGGCCAACGGGGCCTCCGGTCGTTCACCGCCACGTGCGGGCCCAAGCGCTGAAGGGTGGTCTCGTTGGGCCGGTCGGGGCATCGTGCCAGAGATAGGCGTCTCTCGTGCCCCGGTGCACATGGCTACCCGTTGGAGCTCCTCTCATGATCATCCGCGTCGTAGCGTTGGCGGGCATCTTCGCCGGTGCGACCTCCACCTGCATCACCCTGCCCACCACCGAGCCCGTGCCCGCCCCCAAAGCAGGCCCACCCGGCTCGGTCGACATCTTCGTCGCCGCCGGGAAGGACCAAGGCGCCGAGTCCTGCCACTTCAGCCAGCTGTCCCAAAGCGCAGCTACTTGCGAGATCTGGCGCCTCCGGTACGACACCGCGTCGCGTAAGGTCATCGACCACGAGCTGGTGGTCGGAGACGGAGCGCACGGCTGGATGCCGTCGGTCAGCCCGAACGGGAGCCAGCTCGTCTACGCCAAATACACGGGGCAAGGCTCGTGCATCGCGAGCGCCCGGGCCATCGGAGGCAGCAACCTGGGCGCTGGCACCGAGCTGCTCTGCACGGGCATGGGGCTCCCGGAGTCGTGGAGCTACCCCGTGTGGCGCACCGACACGTCGATCCTGGTCACCCACCCCGTGCCGGTGCCGATGTGCGTCAACACGACGGGTGTCTGCAGCCCCGTCGAGCGTTGGGGCGACACTTGGGAGATCACGCTGGACGCCTCGGGTCGAGCGAAGTCCGCCGGGCCCCTGATCGGGGAAGGCAAGACGGCCCACATCTCCTTCGAGGATCCGACGGTGCACCCCACCGACCGCTCCCTCGTCGCCGGCCACGGGCGCTTCGTCACGACCGGCGGGTCCGCGCCCACCTGCGACGACGGCAAGGGCACCGCGTGCGCGAGCGTAAAGCTGACCCCGACCCCGTTCGTGGCCGACGTCGACGCCGACAAGTACTGGATCTACGAGCTCCGAACCACCGAGGCCAAGTATCGGCAGGCGGGCGGGGCGCCGCTCGAGCTGGCGGGCTGTGCCCACCTCTCCTGGAGCCCGGACGGGGACGCCCTGATCTGCACCGAGCAGTCGACGCTGTCCATGGACGACTCGGATCTGAACCGACTGTACGTGTTCCCGGTGGACCCGGCGACGGACAAGGCGGGCCAGGTCAACCTGCGCGACGTCGAGCCCTACTTCGACCACGCCCCGGCCGACACGGTCGTGGACTTGAAGTCGGGCGAATCATGCGAGGTCTTCTACCACAAGTACGCCGAGTTCTGCGGCGCGGAAGACCGCGTCGTCGCCAGCCTCGTGTGTGACTGCGAGACCCCAGCCTGCACGAGCGGCGGCGCGGCGAGCAAGGTCGTCCAGGCGCACGTCTACGTCATCGAGGCCGCGGACCGGCAGAACCCCGTCTACGTCGACGTCACCGAGCAGCTCGAGGAGCGCCTCGGCAAGGCATCGGGTTCGTTGCACGCCTTCACGTCCACCTGCGCACCCAGTACGGTCGGGGCCAGCGCGAAGGCCCCAGCGAGCGGCCGAGCCCCCAAGCCGGCGCCCCCGGACGAGCCGAAGCCGTCGGCCGGAGACCGAGCCCGGCCCCCGAAGCCATGAGGCCGCGTCTTGGGATGCGGCTGGGACGATCCCGTGTCACACTCGCGGAACCAACGAGGTGCTGTATGAAGCTGACGTGGCCCATCCTGACGCTCGTGCTGGCCGCCTGCGGCAAGACCGACGAGAGCGCCGCTGAGACCTCGCCTCCCGACGCGGACACCGACGCGGACACCGACGCGGACACCGACGCGGACACCGACGCGGACACCGACGCGGACGCGGACGCCGACACGGACGCCGACACCGACACCGACACCGACACCGACACCGACACCGACACCGACACCGACACCGACACCGACACCGAGCCAAAGCCTCGGGTGCTCGATGACGACCACGTGCTGGTGGTCCCGCACGGGGAGGGCCTCGCGCTGATCGCCGCCGACGGGAGCGTCGTGGGATCGTGGCCTATGGACGACCTGATCGCGTGCGCCAACTGTTCGCCGCAGGGCGCGGCGGCCGACGGTGAGGGGCTGTTGTTCTCGTACTCGACCACGTCGCCGGACGCGGTCGACGGCGGCTTCGTGCGGATCGGGCCGGCCGGAGCGGAGTACGGCTTGTCCGCGGGCTTTCAGTTCGCGCACGACGTCGCGCGCGACCCGTTCGACGGCACCATCATCATCGTCGAAGCCACGTCGAACCAGCTCACCTGGGTGGCGGGCGACGGCTCGTCGAGCACGCCGGTGCGAACGATGACGGCGGCCAGCATCGGGGTGACCGAGACGTCGCCCAACTCGATCGAGATCATCGAGGACGCCGGCGCGCGCTTCGCGCTCGTCAGCTGGCGCGGCACCCGGTTCGGCCAGGACGGCCGCCTCGCGCTCATCGAGATCACGGACCCGGACGCGCCGGTCCTGCAGTGGAAGTTCCCCGTCGACGGCACGCTGGGGCAGCCCCACGGCGCGCGGATGGTCCGCTACAACGGGCAGTGGTGGATCACCTACGCGCACGCAACGGCGATCGACAAAGGCGAGGGCACCGTCGGCCTCGCGGTGACGTCCGATCCGAGGGTGGTCCCGGACTACGTAGCCGACCTCATGCCGCCCGACCTGATGGTGTTCGGCCGCTCCGTCGAGCTCGCCGAGGACGGGCTGATCATCGCGGCCGACTCCGGCGACATCGCGAGCGCCGCGTCCACTGGGAAGATCTACATCGGCATGATGCCCGAGCTGAAGATCACCGGGGCCAGCGGCGCCCAGGGCAGCGGTCAGGTGCTGGTCGAGTGGCCGGCGACGGTGCTGAACGACGAGTTCCACGACCCGTACGAGGCCTGGATCTGGTTGCCGACCATCAGCCCATAGGCCCCGTCGGCGCGGGCCCTGGCTGACGCCTCCGCCGCGAGCTGCGGACCTCAGACGGATTCGCGGCGGACCGGGCCCCGAGCCGCGGTCACCGGCCCGCTTCGAGCCAAGCGATGAACGCGCCGATGACGCCGACGCCAACCACGAGGTAGAGCGCCAACAGCAGCTTCTGGCGGAGCGACAGGGGCGCTGCCGCGCGGGCGGCCGCCTCCGCGCGGTGGGCCGCCACGTCGTCGACGACCCGCTTCGTGATCAACCCGAACGTGTCGTCCCACACGATCGTGCCGTCGGCGAAGCCGGCGAGCAGGCCCTCCAGCCACAACTCGGGAGACGGCGCCAGCACCACCACGTGGTCGTCGTCGTGGGCGACCGACAGCACGCGCCCGTCGTCGTCGTCGAGCATGATGTGGTGCCCAGCGTAATCCGACGCGATCGACGCCCACGACGGCTGGACCCAGTACCCGTCGGGCTCGGCGCGCAGATCGTCGCAGATCCGCGCGGTGTGCAGCGCCTGCGCGACCCCGGCGAGGCTGTGCGCGTCCCAGAACGGAAGCTCGTCGACCTGACCGTTCGACGCCGCGAACCAGCGCCGCACGTGCCCACGCCACCGCGCCGACGCCTCGTCGAACGCGACCGGTGGGGCGAGCGTGATGGGCGCTCCGGGTGGGAAGCACCGGGCGACGCGGGTGAGCAGCGTCGAGAGGTCGTCGTTCATCGGCGGCTGGTAACCCAGGGTCCGGCCGCTTGTGTAGGAGCCACCGTGGGTTACCCCAGCCGGCCTGGAGGCCCGATGCGCCTGACGTCGCCCACCCTCGTGCTCGCGCTGACCGCCGCGTGCATCATCGCCGACGGAGACACCGGCACGGTCGACGCCGCGGCGCTGCAGCAAGCCGACATCGACGCCTACGAGGCGCTGCAAGACGAGCTCATGGCGAACGCCACCGTCGTCGTGCCGCTCGGCGGCAGCGTCGTCGAGATGCAGACCAGCCCGAGCCGCCTCTGGTACGCCCGGTTCGTCGACTGGGACCCGGACCTCTACAACCTCAACGCCGCCACCTCGCAGATCACCGGCTGCGGCCGCATCGCCGGCAGCGGCGACGCCCCGAACTTCCGTGCCAGCGACCAGATGTCCGCCGTCGCGGTCGGCACGCAAGGCGACATCGAGCTCTACAGCGCCGACGCGTGCGATCTGCTCGCCACCGTCGACCTGCCCCCGCCAACGTCCGGCCTGCGCTGGTGGGCCTACGCGGTCGTCGGCGACGCGCTGTACGCCGTCGTCGAGACCGCCGACGCCCACACGGTCTGGCGCTGGCGCGGCGGCGCGCTCACCGAGCTCGGCACGCTCGAGAGCGCCGGGTACGCGGTGGGTGAGTTCTGGGACTTCGGCGTCGAAGGCGACACGCTGCTGTACCTGGAGAGCGGCCGGCTGTACGTGCTCGACGTGGACGCGTGGGCCGCCACGTGGGTCGAGCACGATCAGGAGGTCTCGGGCTCGGTGAGCTGGGACGGCACCCACGTGCTGTTCGTCGCCGCGAACGGCGCGTTCGTGTGGGACCGCGTCACGGCGGCCAAGCTCGACCTCGGGGCCACGGTCAACGCGTTGCCCGACCGCAACAACACCTACACCGACCTCGAGGACTACAATGGCGGCGACGCCACCCTCGACGACGGCGTCGTCTACTACGAGTCCGGGCGCGGGCTGATGGCCTACGACCTCGACGCGGGCGCGATCACCCCCTTGGTGCTGGAGGAGCGGGACCTGTCGCTCGTTTGGTACCAGCCGGTCGTAGCGGGGGGCGCGGTGTTCGCCCGCAGCTACGGCGACTTCGACAGCGACATCTGGCGCCTCACGCCCTGACGGTCGGAGGTCGCTCGGCCGCTCCGACGCCGCGCGTGAGCAGGTCGAGCGCGCCCGAGACCACCGCCAGCATCGCCGCGCGCGCGTCGGG
>CAIUDO010000280.1 GCA_903897935.1 uncultured Pseudomonadota bacterium | reverse complement strand
GCCCGCCTCGTCGCCCGCTGCCCGGACGCCGTCTTCCCCGGTGGCGACCGGATCCTGCACCAGGTCCGCGGGCTGCCCGGCCTGGGCGGGTTCGTCAGCGGCGCCGCCAACCTGTGGCCGCGCCTCGCGGTGCGCATCTTCCATGGCGGCGAGGTCGCCCTCGGCCCCGAGCTCGTCGCGCGCGCCGACGCGCTGAAGGCCGCGGGCGGGCTCGCCGCCATGAAGATGGCGCTCGGCATGGGCAACCGCAGCCCGATCGTCGACGTGGAGGCGGCCGCCGCCGGCGCGCTCCCGCCCGATTTGTCCGCATCCTGACGGCACCCGGGCGCGCTCGGGCGGCGGCGATGCGCGCTGGAGGCTATCGACCGACCGAGAGGTCTGATGCGTCCCATTCCGTCCTGGTCGATCGTCCCGCTGGCCGCCTTCACCCTGGTCGCCGCGTGCAAGAAGTCGGAGGTCGAGACCGGCACCCCCGCCCCGGTCGAGACGGGGCTCTACACGTACACGCCGCCCGAGCCGGTCGAAGTGACCGTCCCGGTGCTCGGCAATGGCGCCCACACCCCCGACTCCGTCGAGATCACGCCGATCGTCAACCCGGCCGACGGCATCGTCGACCCCCGCGACGTCACACTCAACCCGCAGTTCACCGCGGTGCAGCTCTGGGTTGTGAACGGCGACGACACCATCGTGTTCTACGACAACCCGGGCGAAGACACCCAGGTCCCGACCCGCATCGCCGACCCGTACGCCTGGCACGCCCTGGACAACCCGACCGGCATCGCGTTCGGCTTCGCGACCGTCGCCGGGAACGACAACTACACGTTCGCGACCTGCCACGAGTCGGTGAACGACGCCGACGGCACCCGCAAGGCCGACAACCGCATGGGCCCGACCCTCTGGTTGTCCGATCCCGAGGTGCTCGGCGTCGTCAGCCCGAACGGCTTCGGCAGCCACCTCGCGCAGGTGCACGAGAGCCCGAATTGTATGGGCATCTCGTTCGAGAACGCGACGGCGTACTGGGTGTTCGACGGCAACGACGGCGCGCTCGTGCGCTACGACTTCGACGACGACGAGGTCATCGGCGACGAAGACGTCGCGGGCTCCACCATCGCCCGGTACGACGCCGGCTTGTCGCGGGTCGCCGGCGTGCCGTCCGGCGTGCTCTACGATGGGCGCCAGGCCGCCGTCTTCGTGTCCGACACCGGCAACGGCGTCGTCAAGCGCCTGCTGACCACCTCGGGCAAGCGCGGGGAGACCCTGCCGTCCACCGACGCCGGGACCGACCACTATCGGGTCGACGGGGCCGACGTGAGCGTGTTGATCGACGGCGCGCTGCACGGCATCGAGCGCCCGTCCGGGCTCGACCTGTACGACGACACCATGTTCGTCGCCGACAACGCGACCGGCATCATCTGGGCGTTCGGCCTCGACGGGCTCCCGATCGACTACCTCGACACCGGCCTCGGCCCGGGCGCGCTGCGCGGCCTCGACGTGCGCTCGGACACCGAGCTGTGGGTGGTCGACGGCGCGAACGATGACATCGTCCGAATCCGGGCGTTGGAGTAAGCATGCAGGCGTCGGTCCTCGCGCCCGTCTCACGGGCCGCTCGGTTCACCGAGTGGGACCTGAGCCCGGGCGCCGACCCGGGCGCTGTCCGCCGCGCCATCGCGGCGCTGGCGGTCGACGCCGACACCTTGGTGGGGATCGGCGCGCCCCTCGCGGCGTACCTCGGCGTGTCGCGCGACGAGCTGCGCGGGTTCCCCGCGATGACCGGTCGCGGGGTCACCGCGCCGTCATCCCAACACGCGCTCCTGATCCGAGCCGCTGCCACCGACCCCGGGGCCGCCTTGCACGCCGCGCGCCGAGCCGCCGGCCCGCTCACCGGGCTGTTCCGCTGCGCCGACGCGACCGACGCCGCGATGTACGACAGCGGGCGCGACCTCACTGGGTACGTCGACGGCACCGAGAACCCGACCGGCAGCGCCGCGGAGGCGGCCGCCCTCGCCAGCGACGGCTCCTCGTTCCTCGCGATCCAGCGCTGGGTCCACGATCTCGACGCGTTCGAGCACCACGGCCCGGAAGCGCGCGACGCGATGATCGGGCGCCGCCGCGCCGACGACGTCGAGCTCGCCGACGCGCCGCCCAGCGCGCACGTGCTGCGGACCGCGCAGGAGGGCTTCACCCCGCCCGCGTTCGTGGTGCGACGCTCCATGCCGTGGGCGCACGGGTCGCGGCACGGCCTTGTGTTCTTGGCGTTCGGCCACTCGTTCGACGCGTTCGAAGCGCTGCTCGGTCGGATGCTCGGCAACGACGACGGCGTGGTCGACGCCTTGTTCGCGTTCACGCGGCCGGAGACCGGGGGCTACTACTGGTGCCCGCCGGCCGTCGGGGGCGCGCTCGCGCTCTGATCGCCGAGCGCGCTACTCGCCGGCGAACGACTGCTCGAGGAACGCGACCACGAGCGCGTTGAACAAGTCGCGGTTCTCCTTACGGTTGAAGCCGTGCCCCTCGTTGCGGGCCAAGAAGTACCAGGCGTCGTTGCCGGCCGCGCGAGCGGCGGCCACGATCTGCTCGGCTTCGTCCACTGGGACCCGCGGGTCGTTGGCGCCATGCGCTACGAACAAATCCGAGCGGATCTCACCCGCGCGGTGCACCGGCGAGAACTTCTCGAGCAGCGCGCGCATCTGTGGATCCCGCTCGTCGCCGTACTCGACGCGACGCAGATCCTGCCGATACGGGCTCGTGTTCTCGAGGAACGTCACGAAGTTCGCGATGCCGACGACGTCGACGCCTGCGCGCAGGCGCTCCGGAAAGTGCACGAGCGACGCCAACACCATGTAGCCGCCGTACGAGCCACCGAACACCGCGACCTTCTTGGCGTCGAGCGTGGGTTGGGCGCCGATCCAGTCGAGGAACGCCCCGATGTCGCGCACCGAGTCCTCACGCTTCGGACCGTCGTCGAGTGACAAGAACGTGCGGCCGTACCCGTCGCTGCCACGCACGTTCGGCACCAGCACCGCGTAGCCGCGCTCGGCCAGGAGGTACTGCGTGAGCGCCGAGTAGTACGGCCGCGCCTGACCCTCGGGGCCGCCATGGATGCTGACCACCACCGGGTGCGGCCCGGGGCCGGGCGGCGTGTACAAGAACGCGGAGACCTCGAGGCCGTCGAAGCTCTTGACCCGCACGATCTCCGGAGTCGCGAGGCGCGACGCGTCGAGCGGGCCGACCTCGGACCGGGTCCACCGCACGCTCGTGCCCTTCTTGACGTCGATCATCCAGACGTCCGCGCCCGCGGTCGGCATCGACACCGTCGCCGCCAGTTTCCGCCCGTCGTCGGTGAACGCCACCCCGCCCACGACGCCCTTCGGGATCGACGTCACGACTCGATCCTTGCCCTTCGCGAGGTCGAGCAGGTGCAGCACGCCCCACCCGTCTTCGTTGACCACCATCGCCGCGGTGCGCCCGTCGTCGGCGACGATCAGCGACTCGACGTCCCACTTCGACTCCGGCCCGACCGGGGCCCACACGCCGTCTGCCAGGTCGTACGACCAGATCCGCCGGACGTCGGCCCCCTGGTCGCTGATCGCGAAGATCGTGGCGTCGTCGGCCCCCCACTGCGCGGCGCCCCACGCGGCGGCCGGACCCGGCGTAATCGAAGTTGCAACGCCTGTTTGTACGTCCAGCAGGTGAAGGCGCGCCTCGTTGCGCGAGATGTACTCCTGCAGGATCAGCTTGGTACCGCTCGCCGACCACGCCCCCGGCGACCACGCCCCGCTTACGTCGAGCACCCGCTTCGCGGCGCCGCCGCCGGCGAGGTCACGGACGTAGATGTCCATGTCTTTGCCGTTGCGCGCGTTGCTGTTCCACGCGATCCGGGACGCGTCGCGCGACCACGACCAGTCTTCGTGCCGGCTCGTGCCGTCGGTGAGCAACGACACCGCCTTCGTGTCGAGGTCCATTCGATACAGTTGCCACTGCTCATTGCCGCCGACGTCCGCCTTGAAGATGACGGTGTTCGCGCCATCCGGGGCGAGGGCCGCTTGCGCGACCGGCTCGGATCGGAAGGTGAGCTGCTCCCGCATGCCCAGCGGGCTCGACACGAGGTGCACCTGCCCGGTGCTGCCGAACCGTGTGGTGACGAGCATGCGCGCGCCGTCCGGGGCGAGCGAGGCCAACGACGCGCTGCGCACCTCGTTGTAGCGGCCGATGTCCTCGATCGTCGCGACGGGCGCGGCGGGCAGGCCCTCGACGAGCACGGTCCCGTCGTCCCACCCCGGGATCGCCGGCGCGACCGCGGCCTCCTGGGCCCAGATCCGACTCACGAGCAACAGCACCAACACGATCACCTCCGAGAACCCCGCACCTAACAGGGTTCGACGGCCCCGCACCGACCACGGGAGGGCCTCAAGAGCTGCACGACAACATGGAACATCCGGCGCGATTCCGTGCCCATTCGGGACGTCGGCCCGCGTACCGCTCGAGCCCCGGACGCGCGTCGTAGGGCGCCCGAAGGGCCTCCATCCACGACGTGAGGGCACCGACATCGCCGCGCTCGACCTGCTCGATCACCGTAGACGCGAGGTAGTTCCTCGGCACATACAGCGGGTTCGTCTTGTTCATCGTTCGAACGCGCGCAGCGTCGGACAAGCCGCCGTCCCGAACCCGCTCCCCCCACCGGCGCAGCCACTGCCGCCACCGCTCCCACGCCTCACCGCGAAGCGGCTGGTAGAACGCCGGCTCGAGGGGCGCGAGCAGGGCCTCGTCGGGCACGTCGCCCACCGGCACGTCCGCCAGGTGGCGGTAGAACAACGTCATGTCGACGGGCGCCGCCTGCAGCGTCTCGTCCAGGTCGGTGAACAACGCGCGATCCACGCCGGGGCAGAACCGTTCGAACCCCAGCTTGTCCGCCATGAACGCGCCGTGCGTCTCGTCGAACGTCCGCGCGTAGCTGGCGAGCGCCCGCTCGAGCGCGGGCACGTCGTTCACGACCGGCAGCAGCGCCTCGGCGAACCGCGCGAGGTTCCAGCCGGCGACGCGCGGCTGGTTGCCGAACGCGTAGCGACGGCCGGGGAGGTCGGTCGTGTTGGGGGTCCACCCTGGCTCATACGGCTCGAGCCACCCGTACGGGACGTAGTCGACGGTGAGCCCGAGGATCGACAGGTTGTCGGTGTTCATGACCCCATGCACGAACCCGACCCGCATCCAGTGGGCGACCATCACCGCGGTCGCGCGGCACACCTGCTCGAGCATGGCGACGACCGAGCTCGGGCTGGTGGGGCCGAGGTGGGGGAACCAAGCAGCGAGCGTGTGATCGAGCAAGCGCACCAGCGTGCGCTCGTCCCGCGTGCGGCCGAGGATCTCGAAGTTGCCGAGCCGCAAGAACGTGGGGGCCACGCGACACACGACGGCGCCGGGCTCCTCGGCCGGGTTGCCGTCGTAGAACATGTCACGAACCACCGCGTCGCCGGTGCGGACGAGCGACAACGCGCGCGTGGTCGGCACACCGAGGTGGTGCATGGCCTCACTGCACACGAACTCACGCAGCGACGACCGCAGCACGGCGCGCCCGTCGGCGCCCCGCGAATACGGCGTGCGCCCGGCGCCCTTGAGCTGAAGCTCGAACCGCTCGCCCGTCGGGCGGACCAGCTCACCGAGCGTGATCGCGCGGCCATCGCCGAGCTGCCCGGCCCAGTGGCCGAACTGATGCCCGCCGTAGCGCGCCGCGTACGGGTCCATGCCCGGCCACAGCGCGTTGCCCCCGAACACCGCCGCGAGGGCGTCCGGATCAGGCGGCGTGGTGGGTAAGCCCAGGTCGGCGGCGAGGTCGGACGACCACGCCAGCAGCTTGGGATCGGCCACCGGGGTGGGCGCGACGCGCGACCAGCACGCGCCCGGCACCTGCCGCGAGAACACCCGGAGCTCGGGATCCCCAGGGAGCTCCCGCAAGAAGCGCGCATCGAGCCGGACGTCGGCGGGAGGGGTCAGCACGGGGAGGGTCATCAGCAGCTCCGAGGTTCAGGGCGCCACCAGCGAGCGCGCTCGCTCGGCCTCCGCGCGGGCCTCGTCGGGCCGACCGAGTTTTTGCAGCACGTTGGCGTGCAGCATCACGCACCGGGGGTCGTCGGGGTCGATGGCCGTACAAGCGCCCACCGCCGCGTCCGCCGACTCGTACTCCTTTAGGTTGAACCGTGCTTGTGCGAGCGCGTACCAGCTCAGGCGATCACCGGGCTCGGCGCGCAGGATCACCTCGAGCTGCGCCGCCTGCTCCGCGTAGCGCTTCTGCTCCGCGTACAGGGCCACGAGGTACCGCCGAGCGCCGAGCGCGCCCGGGTTGATGCGCAGCTCCTCGAGGAACGCGGCCTCGGCCGCTTCGGCGTCGCCCTGCTCGCGGTACACCGCGCCGAGCATCTGCCACGCCACCGGCTCGTCGGGGTTCGTCGCGACGACGCGCCGCAGCGTCTCCACCCCCACCGCGACGTCCCCGCCGACGAGCTCGAGGTGCGCGGCCATCACGTCAGCCACCAGCAGGTCGGGCAGCCGAGACCGACACTGCGCGATCGCGGCGGCGAGGTCGTCGCGCCGGTCGAGCCCCTGCAACAGCAACAAGTAGCGGCTCCACGGGACCGCTTGGTACGGATCGAGCTCGATCGCGGCCGCGAACAGCTCTACCCCCTCCCCCGGGTCCCCCGACGCCACGCGCAGGTTCGCGAGCGCGGTCAGCGTGGCCGAGCTCCTGCGCATCTGCAGCGCTTCTTCCGCGGCGCGAACGGCCTCGTCGAGCCTGCCGAGGCTCGCCAGCGCGAACGCCCGGATCAGCCTCGGCTCGAGCAGGTTCGGATCCGCGGCCATCGCGGCGTCGAGGGCCGCCAGGCCGCCGGCGAAGTCGCCCCGCGCGATGGCGCGACGCCCGTCTTCGACGAGCCCGAGGATCGGGAGCTGCGACACGGGATCGGGTAGCCCCACCACCTCTTCGGAAGGGACGTCCGGCGTCTCCGTGAGGTACCCGAGCGCCTCGAGCTGCGCGACGACGGCGGGGGACATCGCGGCGGCGGTGCGGGCCCCCTCCCCCGGCCCCACCAGACCCTCGCGCAACGCGGCGAGCCGCGCCTGCAAGACCTGGGTGAGCGCCGGCTGGGATGAGGCGAGGTTCTTCGCTTCTCGACGATCGTCGATCGCGTACACCTCGGGGGTCGTCGACGCGATCAGCTTGTGTCCGGCGTCGACGAGCGCGCGCTGCGGCGCCCACCCATAGTGGTGCCACGCGTAGAGGCTCTCGACGTAGATCACGCGCTCGCGGGCCGACGGCGGCGCGTCGCCGACCGCGAACAGCGGCGCGAGATCGACCCCGTCGAGGGACGGATCGGGCGGCAAAGCGGCCGCGGCGAGCACCGTGGGCACCACGTCGACGAGGCTCACCGGCGTCGTGAGCACCGACCCCGCCGGGTGGCCCGCCGCGGGCTTGATGACGAACGGCACCCGCGTCGTGGCGTCGTAGAGCAGCACCCCGTGGCGCGCCTCGCCGTGGCTGCCCAGGCCCTCGCCGTGGTCCGCCATCACGAAGATCCAGGTGTTGTCGTACGCCCCGCGCGCCTTCAGCGCGTCGACGAGCGCGCCGAGCTGCGCGTCGGTCCATGACACCTCGGCAGCGTATGGCTGCTCGGGCAACTGGCTCCGGAACGGCTCCGGCGCGTCGTAGGGATCGTGGCAGTCGAACAGGTGCACCCAGGCGAACCACGGGCCAGCACCCTCACGCTCGTCGAGCCACGCGACGGCGTCGCGGACCACCAGATCACCCCTCCGCTCGACCTGCCACCGCGTCTCGGCGCCCATCCGGGCGTCGCCCATGTCGTCGAAGTACGCCCCAAAGCCTTGTGCAAACCCCCAATGCCGTGAGGTGACCTCCGCACCGACCGACGCCATCGTGTCGTATCCGGCCGCCGACAGGCGCTCGGCGAGCGTGACCGCGTCCGGCCCGAGGAAGTAGTCGCCGTTGTCTTGGACCCCGTGCCGCGGCGGCAGCAGCCCGGTGAACAACGACGAGTGCGCCGGGATCGTGAGCGGCGTGACGGTGTACGCGCGGTCGGCGCGGACGCCGGCGCGGGCGAGCGCGTCGAGCGTCGGGGTCATCGCGACCGTGCCGCCGTACGCGCCCACGTAGTCCGCGCGCAGCGTGTCCAGGGTGACGATCAGCACGTTCGGGCGGTCGGGCGTGACCGGGGACGGGGTGGCCTCGGGTGCGCCCGAGCACCCGACGAGCGACACGATCAGGGAGAACATTCGCCGTCGACGCCCTGTGCCGAGAGGGTTGAGCGCAGCGCCGCGATCTCGGCGCGGAGCGCGTCGATCTGGACCTGATCGGCGTCTCCCCGCCACCCGCCGCGGAGCTCCTCGAGCCGGTCGAGGGCGTTGCTCGCGGGGCCGGGCTCGCCGAGCGCGACGCGGAGCTCGGCCACGCGAAGCCCCGCCTTGACCGAAAGGTCCAGGCTCTCCGCGGAGCGGCCGAAGACCTTGAGCGCCGCGACGAGGGCGGCGCGCG
>CAIUDO010000279.1 GCA_903897935.1 uncultured Pseudomonadota bacterium | reverse complement strand
CCCAGCGCCCGGGCGTCGGCGGGCGTGAGCAACGAGAGCGGCATGAGGGCGGATCCGTGCGGCGGGTGGTCCCCCTAACAACTGCCCGCTATGGTGGCGTGGTTGGGGGCGGTCAAGGTCGTGCAGCAGGACGCCGCGGACAACGTCGGGTTCGGGATCCAGGACGTCTGGCGGATCCTGGTCGTCCAACGATACACGGCGTTGATCGTCGCCGCGTTCGTGATGGGCGCGTCGATCGTCTACAACGTCATGGCCACGCGCGTGTACCGCGCCACCGCGGTCGTGCAGCTCTCGATCATGGCCGGGCAAGAGGTCAAGTCCGAGAAGGTCGTCGACCTCGACCAGTACAACCGCTGGAACCGGGACATGTTCACCTTGACCCAGCTCGAGGTGATCTACAGCCGGGCGCTGCGGGAAGAGGTGCTCGCTCGGTACGTCGCGGCCGGCTACGGCGACGACCCGATCGCGTCCAGCGCCGACGCGCTGCGCGGCGTCATGCACGTACAAGGCCGCGAGGCCACCGAGCTGCTCGACGTCGCCGTGGAGCACACCGACCCCGAGCGCGCCGCGGTGTTGGCGAACCTGATCGCCGAGGTCTACCGCGAGCTCAACCTCGACGCGCTCCGGGACTCGGCGCGGGAGGCCAAGCAGTGGATCGGCGACCAGCTCCTCGAGTACGAGAAGCGCATCGACCTGACCACCAAGGAGATGGCGGCCTACCAGCGCGAGCACGGCCTCGCCGACGTCGACCAGGTCAGCACCACGCTGTCGGCGCGGATGCTGGCGCTCAACACGGCGCTCGCCGAGGTCGCCACCGAGCGCGCCCTGCTGGGGTCGCAGCTCTCGGCGCACGAGCAGCTCTATCGCCGGGGCCTGTACGCGGAGCTCGCGCGCGACATCGACAGCCCGCTCGTGGTCGCGCTGACCGACGAGTACGCCCGCGCGGTCACGGCGCACGCCCGCCTCGCCGCCCGGTACGGCGAGAAGCACCCCGAGCGGATGTACGCCGAGGCCGAGCTCAAGCGCATCGAGACCGAGCTCAAGAAGGAGGTCGAGGAGGCGATGCGCGGCGAGCGCGCGCGCCTCGAGGTGCTCGACGCGAACGCTACCCGGATCTCCACCGAGATCGATGGCGGCAACGAGGAGTCGCTGCAGCGTCAGCAGGTGGGCTCGGGCTACCAGCAGCTCAAGCTTGAGCTGGAGCGCAGCGTCGCGTTTTATCGCTCGTTGTCCCAGCGTAACGACGAGCTGGACCTCCAGGCCCGCACCCAGCTCAACAACGTGCGCGTGATCGACGCCGCGACGGTGCCCGGCGGCCCGATCTCGCCGAACATTCCGTACAACATGGCGATCTCCCTGGTCGTGGCGTTGGCCGGCGGCATCGCGGCCGCGTTCTTGCGCGAGTTCGTCGACGACCGCGTGAGCTCGCCGCTCGAGATCGCCACCTGGCTGCGGGTGCCGTACCTGGGCCACGTGCCGCGCATCGAAGGGGAGAACGCCGGTCAAGGCGCGCTCTACACCTGGCGCAACCCGAACTCCACGGCCGCCGAGGCGATCCGGTCGATCCGCACGCTGCTCGAGCTCGACCCCGGTCGCGGCCCGCTGCGCCGGATCCTGGTCACCAGCGCGATCACCGCCGAGGGCAAGACCGGCACCTCGGTCCGGTTGTCCGTCGCGTTCGCCCGGCTGGGCCGTCGGGTGCTGCTCGTCGACGCCGACCTCCGGCGCCCGACCGTTCACCGCTTGTTCGAGATCGAGCGCGCGCCCGGCCTCAGCGAGGTGTTCGGGGGCACCCCGATCGTGGACGCGATCGTGCCGAGCGCGGTGCCGAACGTGCACGTGCTGCCGGCCGGCACCTGGGTCGAGGGCGCCACCGAGGTGCTGGCGTCCGAGCGCATGCTCGAGATCCTCGACCTCGTGCAGCAAGACTACGACCTCATCGTGATCGACTCGCCGCCGTCGATGATGATCGCCGACGCTGCGATCCTGTCGCGCGGCGTCGACGGCGTGGTGTTCGTGGTGCGCGAGCACACGGCGTCGCGGCGGGCGATCCAAGAGGCGCTGCGCAGCCTGCAGAAGGTCGGCGCCACCGTGCTCGGTGTCGTCCTCAACGCGGTCGACGTCGACCGCCGAGGCTCGTCGTACGCCTACTACCGCGCGTATGGGTACGGGTACTACAAGGAGTCCGAGGAGGACCACCAGAACGACGCGGCGAAGTAGCGCTTGGCCGACGCTCGTTCGCCACTGCCCGTCGCCCCGTCCGAGACCGGCGCCAGCCTCATGATCGTGCTGGCGATCGCGTTCGTGGGCCTCGGGGGCGTGTTGCCGGCGTTCGCCGCGGTCACCCACGTCGCGCTCGCGGTCGCGCTCACGCTCGTGGCGTGGCGAACCCCGGCGGCCCGGCTCGAGCGGTCGGGGGCGGCGCTGAGCGCGGCGGCGGCGGGGCTCGTGCTCGGGTTGCCGATCCTCGTCAGCCTGGTGCCGCTGCCGGCGTCGGTCCGTGGCGTCGTCAGCCGCGGGCACCACGAGGCGTTCCCGAACGCAGGGTGGTCGCCGACCGCGCTGGACCCCGAGGCGACGATCGGCGCGGCGGCGACGCTGTTGTTGGTGGTCGGGTTCGCCGCCGGGGCGGTCCCGCCGACGGTCGGGCGGCGGGCGCGCGCGTCGGCGACGGTCGTGGTGCCGTCGGTGGCGGCGGTGCTGGCCGCGGTCGCGTTCGCGCACGCGGTGTCGGGGGCCGACGCCGCGTTTGGCGTGGTGCCCGTCCGGAGCGAAGCCGGGCGCTTGTACCTGCCGCTCGTCAACCCGAACCACCTCGCCGCGGTCATGACCGCGTTGTTGCCGGTGTGCTTGGATCGAGCGTTGTCGGCGCGGGCGTCGTTGGTGTCCGCGGGGGTCCGGCTCGAGGAGCTGCCGCCGGTGGTGGGCACGGCCGCGATCCTGAGCGTGCTGGTCGCGCTTCGGTCGGCGTCTGGGCTGGCCGTCGGAGCGCTCATCGTCGTGTGGGCGGTCGCGCGGTCCGACTGGGCGTACAAGCGCGTCGCGGCGCCGATCGTGGCGGTGCTCGGGGCGATCGCCGCCGCCGCCACCGTGGCGCAGCACCCGTCGTCGGTGTCGGGGCGGCTGGGCCACTGGTGGGACGGCGTACGGGCGGTGCCGGCGTACCTTTGGGTCGGTTCGGGCGTCGGATCGTGGGCCGAGGCGGTGAGCCCGTACCGCACCGACACGGCGCCGATCGGCTTCGCGCACGCGCACGCCGAGTGGCTGGAGCGCCTCGTCGAGACGGGCCTCTTGGGTGTGCCGGCGGTCGGGATCGCCGTTTGGTTGCTGCGCCCGCTCGGCGGGAGCTCCGACCCCCGCGCGACGCCGCTCGCCGTCGGGCTGGCCGCGCTGTTGGTCGCCGGCTTGTACGAGTTCCCCACGCGCATCCCGGCCATCCTCTTGGTCGGAGCAGGCTTGTGGGCGTATCGGCGCGCGTTCGACGACGCGCCGCGGGTGTCGCTCCGGTCGGTGCGCGTGTTGATGGTCGGCCTCGCGTTGGCGCAGCTCCCGGCGGCGGCGTGGCGGGCTCGGGAAGCCGTCGCCGACGCCGCGGCCGCGCAGGT
>CAIUDO010000278.1 GCA_903897935.1 uncultured Pseudomonadota bacterium | reverse complement strand
TGAACAACGGGCAAGCGCAGGCGTGGTGGGAGGCGCCCGACGGGTCGCGGTACCTGCTCGCGTGTGTGCGCGACGACGACGCGAGCGGCGCGCACGGGGTCGCGGTGTGGATGCTGTTCCCGGTCGAGAACGTGTGGCGGCGCGTGGCGGTGGTGCCGTCGGAGGGCACGCCGCTGTACCCGGCGATGGCGGTCCGAGGTACGCGGATCACGATCGCGTGGATCGTGATGGATCCGTCCGGAGCGAGCTATCACTTCTGGGTGGTCCGGGGGCGCCGGCCGGAGCAGCTCCGGGCCGAAGCGCCGCAGGAGTTGCTGGAGCAACCGGCGCGCTCGACCGGGGTAGGCGCGTCCAGGGAATACGGCAGTTGTAAGTACCTGTCTACGGACGGCGAGGTGTTCGTGTGGACGGAGACGGCCCCACAGCCCACTGGCGAAGAGATCGACGTGGCCGCGATGCGGTTCGACGAAGGCGGGGCGGGCCCGTACCAGCTCGCGTACTTCACCGGGGCCGGGCCGGTCACGCTGACGCACCGTAGTGGTGTGGCGACGTTGACGGCCACCGAGGTCACGTCGGACCCGAGCGTGGCGTCGTCTGTGGACGGTCGTTGGCGGGTGGTGGCCTGGGAGGAGAAGGGAGACGACGGGGTAGAGGGGCCCGGCGGCACGTTCCTGATCGCGCAGGTCGAAGACCTGACCACGGGCGCGGTGTACGGCCCAGCGTACGTGCGTGACCCCGAGGGGTACGCGGCGCTCGGGGGCGACGTGAGCGTGTCGATCACATCGAACGGGGTGTACCTGGGCCACCAGGGCCTCGGCACTGGCGAGAGCGACGGCGGGGTGTGGCTGATGAGCCACGCGTTGCCGGGCGTAGACGTGACGATGGACGACCCGTGGACGCCGGCGGTGGGCGGCACCGAGCCGTTCCCCGAGCGCGGGATGGGCGGGGTGGACCACGGCTGGCTGATGAACGTCGACGCGCGTGCTACCGAGTGGGCGTCGGACCAGGTGTCTGCGGCGTGGGAGTGGAGTCAGACCAAGCTGACACGCCTCCCAGACCACGAAGCGCGGTTGGCGGCGTTCAGCAAAGTGGACGGCACGCTTCGGCGCGTGCTCGCGAAGGAGCTGGCCACCGCCGAGGTCGTGTCGGAACCAGACGTCTACCAGGTCTCGGCGACCGCGCGGTTCGAGCCGAAGTCGCCGGGCGTCCCTGCTGGGTGGCCTGATGGTGTCGGGTTGGACAACGACGTCGGGTCGGACTCGGGGTTTCCGGGCCCGTGGGACGACTTGCTTCTGCTCGGCCGGGTCGACGTGTTCTACTTCGAGGTGGAGTTCGTCGACTCGGTTACGTACTTGGTCAAGTTCATTCATGAGGCGTTCACCCTCGGCGGCGCCCGATTCCCCCCCGCATCGGTGGTGGTGCCCCATGCCTGAGCTTCGAAACGGGTCGTTGCAGTGCATCGTAATGGGCGCGATGTTCTCGCTCGTGGGCTGCGTGAGCAAAGACAGCGGGGCCGAGCCGACGTGGAGTGGCAC
>CAIUDO010000277.1 GCA_903897935.1 uncultured Pseudomonadota bacterium | reverse complement strand
GCCGCGATACCCGCCCGCCCACATCGCCCCGACCACGAGGTCGTTGACTCCGTCCCCGTCAAGGTCCCCGACCTTCATGTGGTGCCCGGCGTCGTCGCTCGCGTCGCCGAACGCGATCGCGTCGGCGTCGGCGAGGTCATACGCGCCTTCGAGCCGGTCGCGTGGGTCGTCCGGCAGGCAGCCTTCATCGACGCCCCCGGAGCAGTCGTCGTCCTGGCCGTTGCATAGCTCGACCGCGCCAGGCGACACCGCCGGGTCGTCAGGGGCACAGTCACCCGCGGCCTCGACCCACGTGGCGCCCGGCGCACACGTCGCGACACCGCTGGCGTCGTCGCCGTACCCGTCGCCGTCGGGGTCCGGGTACCACACAACGTCGCAGCGACGGTCGGGTGGCTCGCTCCCAAGGCCGCCCTTGGTGCAGCCCGCCAGCACCACCAGCCCGACGATAGCTACGCTCGCCCGCCTCACGCGCTCAATCCGTGTAGAGCACGTACACCGCGCCCGCCCCTGCCCCGCTGGTGTTGTCGCCGGTGCTGCCCAGCGCGATGTCCGGCGTGCCGTTGCCGTCGAGGTCGCCGAGCATCACGCCCGCCCCGAGCGCGTCGTTCGCCTCCAACCCCGCGAACGTCGCGTCGGCGTCGACCGTGTTGACCGTGCCCCCGAACGGGCCGTACACCAAGAACGCCGCCCCCGACCGCCCGACCACGCCCGCCGCCGCCGACGCGCCGACGACGAGGTCCTCGACGCCATCTCCGTTGAGGTCCTCGGCGTCGACCCCTGATCCCGCGAGCTGCCCGGCCGACCCACGCACCACCGCCATGCCCGCGGCGAGGCTGACCGTGCCCGTCGCCGGACCCGCGACCACGTAGGCCGCTCCCGCCCCCGAGTACGCCTGGGACGAGCCGACGATCGCCTCGTCGAGCCCGTCCCCGTCGACGTCCCCGAGCGCGAGCGCCTCCCCGCAGATCTCGTACGCCGAGGTGCCGACGAGCTTGCCGTCCGCGAGCGACAGGTCGAACCCCCCGGCGATGGGCCCGTGCACCACGTACACCGTGCCTGAGTCAGGGCCCCCCAGGTCGTCGTACCCGGCCGAGATCAGGATGTCGGTCACGCCATCGCCGTTCAGATCGCCGTTCGACTCGACGTACCGGCCGGTCTCGGAGTTCGGGTTCTCACCGATCAGCTCGTAGTCGTACTCGGACGGCAGATCGACGGTTCCGGCGCGCACCGGGCCCATGATCAAGTACAAAGACCCAGAGTAATACCCCCCGGTGTCTTGCTCCCCCGCCCCGATCAACAGGTCCGCGATGCCGTCCGCGTTCACATCGGCGATGTCCGAGCCGTGGCCACACTCGATCGACGGGGTGCAGCTCGCCTTGAACGACGCGTCGCCGAACGACATGCCCGCCGTGATCGGGCCGAAGAAGGTCGACGCGTCGACGCCCGACGAGTCGGGGGCGCCGAGTTGGAGATCCGCGATGCCGTCGCCGGTCACGTCCCCGACCCCGATGGACCGTCCACCCTCGTAGGTCGACGGCTCACCGGCGAGGAACACCCCGAAGGTGTCGAGGTCGCCGGTGCCTTCGAGCGGCCCATACGCGACGTACGCGCCCCCGCGATAACCCAGCGCCCACTTCGCCCCGACGACCAGATCGTTCGTGCCGTCGTGATCGAGGTCGGCGATCTTCATGTGATGACCAGCGTCTTCCCCCGCGGCCCCGCCCCACGCCTTCGCGGCCGTCGACAGGTCGATCACCCCTTCGTAGCCGCACGACGGGTCCACCCCGTCGCAATTGGTGTCGACGCCGTCCTCGCACGTGTCGGCGGCGCCGGGGTTCACGTCCGGGTCGGCGTCGTCGCAGTCGTCCCCCCCACAGAACGGCGCGGCGAAGCCGTCCAGGTCGAAGTCCCACGGGTCGTCGGCGACGCCGTCGCAGTCGTCGTCGAGGCCGTTGCACGCCTCCTCGCCGCCCGGGAACACGCTCGCATCCGTGGGCCCGCAGTCGCTGCCGTCCCGGATCCAGGACGGATCCGGGAAGCAGCTGTCGACGGCGCTCGCGGGGTCGCCGAACCCGTCGCCGTCGACGTCGGTGTACCAGGTCTCCTCGGGGACCGTGTCGGCGACGCCGTCACAGTCGTCGTCTTCGAGGTTGCACCGCTCGAGCGCGCCCGGGTGGATCTGAGGGTCGCTGTCGTCACAGTCGGTGCCATCGGTGACGAACCCGTTCGGGCGCTCGCACCCCGGCTCCGGCGCGGAGAGGTCCCCGAAGCCGTCGCCGTCGTCGTCCGGGTACCAGGTGCCGAGCACGTCGTCAGGCGCGCCGTCGCAATTGTCGTCGATCCCGTTGCAGCGCTCCGTCGCGCCGGGGTGGATCGACGGATCGTCATCGGCGCAGTCCTCGCCGGCCGGCCAGCCGTCCCCGTCGACGTCGACGTCGCCGACGCTCGTGGTCGGGGCGGCGGTCTCCGGTGGCTCGCCCAGGGAGCCCCCCGTGCACCCCGCCGCCAACACCATGACGAGCCAAGCCGCGCGCACGCTCATGGCAGCCCGCCGAGCTCTGCGCTCTGCTCGATCACGGTCCGGGTCCCGGTGGGCACGAGGTCGCAGCCCGCGGTCGACACCAACGATCCGTTCGACGACGCCGGGTCGAAGCCCTCGATGCGCAGGGCGCACACGTCCCCGATCGGGGCGTCGAACACCACCGCGAAGTGGCGGTTGAAGTGATGGTGGTCCGGCCGGTAGACGAGCTGGAAGTACTCACGCACGTCGAACGCGACGCCGTCGAGCGTGCCCGTGGCCTGCACGAACGCGCCAGGGGCCGTCTGGGTGATGTTGTCGCCCAGCCGCAGGGTCATCGAGATCTCTCCGCCGTCGAACGTCACGTGGTGCACGTCGACGGTCCAGGTCGGGTCGAGGCACGCGCCGAAGTCGATCGCGCCCGGCTCGTACGACGGCACGCCCGGCGGCGCGAGCGTGAACACCAGGCCAGCGCCGGTGTCGGGGTGGAACAACGCGCCGTCGACGGGGATCGGCTCGGGGACGGTGCCTTCGGGGCCCACCAACGCGAAGGTGTGGCCGAACGTCCAGTCGTCCGAGAACGCTTGCTCGCCCGTGATGGTCGTGTACGTGGTGCCGCTGAACGAGACCGTGGTGACGCTGGTGCTGCCGACCGTCTCCGCCGCCGGCCCCTCGACATCCACGCCCGTGCGCACGCACACCGGCAGCGAGAACGGGTAGCTGCCCTTGTCAATCGGCAGGTTCCAGGTGCCCTCCACCACCTTCAAGACCGCCTTCAACGGGTACTCTTCGTCGAGCGTGCGCTCCTCCTTCCACGCCCCACAGTAGACCGCACCCTCGGTGGCGATGGCAGCGCCCCCCCACCCGTCGTCGCCCGTGTAGGCGTCGGCGCCCGGACAGAACGACCAGTCATACGTCAGCCACGGCTCGGTGTCGGTGTCCGTGTCGGTGTCCGTGTCCGTGTCCGTGTCCGTGTCGGTATCCGTGTCCGCGTCGGTGTCCGTATCGGTGTCCGTGTCCGTGTCCGTGTCCGTGTCGGTATCGGTGTCCACGTCGGCGTCGGCGTCGGCCACCGGGGCGGTCTCGCCCTCCTTGCCGCACGCCACCAACAGCGAGAGCACCAGCGAGCAACGCGCCAACATCACGACTCCTCAGCGAAGGAACGGACGAATCTGCTTGATGGACAACCGACCGTCTTCCAGGATCTTCCACTCGGTGTCCCACACGACCTCGTGGCCCTTCGGGACCGCTTCATCCTGTGGGTAGACGGCGGCGATCTCTTCGAGCGCGATCGACAGCTCGGTGACCTCGAGGTCGGTCAGGACCTCACCGTCGGGGACCTCCGAGCTCCCCGACACCCGCAGGATCTCGGTGACGACGCCGCCGCTCACGGTCACGAGGATGGTCTCCGGCACCACGCCCGACTCGGCTTCGACGACCGCGAGCTCGCCCTCCTGCGCGTTGACGAGCTGCCTCGGATCGCCCGGCGAACCAGGGTTCGCGGAGAACGCGACGATGTTCGCTTGCTCATCGTTGGCGCGCGGGTTCACCAGGATCCCCATCACGACCTTCGACTGGTCCATGCCGTACCAGTCGCGCTCCTCCCAGGCCGCCATGCCCCAAACCGAGGCCCAGACCTGCGTGATCGCGCGGCGGATGCCCTCTTCTTCCGGCTTGTCCGGGTCGCACCGGCTCGGTCCGTCTTCATCGCCGTCGTACTCGTCGGCCACGCAGCCGCTCTCGGAGGTGTAGAGGCCGGCGCCCGAGAAGCCCAGGCTGTCCTCGGCGTTCGACGAGCTGCGGAACCGAGCCATGACCGTGTCGGCGCCGTACACCTCGACGACCCGATCGGAGATGCGCCGGAGCGTTGCCGGGTCGACCGGGGCGTCCTCCATCGCGTCCATGAGGTCGTCGAGCCGATCCCGGCGCACGGTGGGGTCGGTGAGGAACAGCTCGTCGGCGTGCCAGGCGGCGATCGTCTCGGCGAAGGTGTGCTCCGCAGGCCCACCTCCGAGGTCGACCGTCCAGGTGGCCGTCTCGACGAACTGCACGTACTCGACGAACGGGATGAGGAAGCCGTCGACGGTGAGGTCGGGGTCGATCCGCTGGTACAACGTGGCGAGGTTCGTGCCCTTCGCGCCGAACTGGCACGTCGCGACGTCGCGGTCGAGGGCGGTCGCCGTCGGGACCTCGAGCAGCCCCGGGTACGCCGTCTGGGTCAGGTCGGGCGGGCAGATGTCGACCGGGTCGGGCCGGATGCTGTCCCACCACGCGATCGCGTCGTCCGGATCGGCTGCTTCGACCGTCCACCCGGTCTCGCCGCACTCGAAGCGGACGAGCATGCCGTCCCAGGCGTCGAGCGCGCCGAGGGGATCCTGCACATAGCAGTTCGGGGTGCCTCGCGAGGCGCTGCGCACGGCGAGGTGCGACAGCGCGCCTTGGCGCGTGCCGGTGACGATGCCGCTCACGACGCGCTCGAGGTCGACCGGGGCCTCCTCGAGGATCAGGATGTCTTGGTACCCATACGCCGCGTCGGAGGTGGCGTCTTCGAGGTCCGACAGCGTGTACAGGCGGAGCGTCCCGTACGCTTCCCCGACGTTGTACGCCTCGTATTCGACGTCGGACTCGAGACCGCCGATCGGGAACGGCGCGTCGGTCCACCCGGACGCCGCTTCGATCTGGGCGCCCGAGTTGGGCATGAACACCAGCGGACCCAGCGGGAACTGGCCTTGCAGCGTCTCCCAGGCCGCCGTCACGTCGTCCAGGGTGACCGTGCTCGTGTCGTCCGACGGATCATCCCACACGGTGAAGCCGTAGAACACCTCGGAGCCGTCGAGGTACAACGACAACGTGCCGGCGAAGAACTCCCGGGTGTCCGGGTACAACACGAGGTCGCCGTACCCATCGGTCGTGAGCCCCGCGAATTCGTCGGGGAACGCGGTGACCAAGAAGTCGTAGTGCAGGTCGAACACGCTCGTGATCAAGAACACCGGCGGCAGGCGGGCGTCGGCGACCGCGGGGACCAGGTACTTGCCGACCCGGAGCTGATCGAACACCGTGCCCGGGACCGTGACGAGCTCGAACGTGGGCTCGTCGGCCACGACGTGCACGCAGGCGGCGTACCCGAGGCGCGCCTCGGCCTCCGAGCACGCGACGTAGTCGGGCGCGCCCCCGGTCTCGGTCTCGCTGGCGGTCTCGGACGGTTCGGTCTCCGAGTGCTCGGTTTCGGACGTTTCAACACCCGTCTCGTCGGGTCCAGGCTTGGGACCACACGCGACGAGGAGCCCGACGAGTAGCAGGACGGTGTCGTTCATGACTCTATTGTGCCACGGAGTTGTGCGTCTGGATCACGCGTAACGCCCGACGTGTGCGCCGGACGACTTGTTGACGACCTGATAGGCTCCAGTGCCGACCGCGCGGACGCCTGATCACCAACGTCGCGCGCTCGCGTGAGGTCGATGTGGTCCTGGTGGTCGCGCTCTCCTTGGCGTGCACGAGCGCGCCAGAGCCAGCGAAGGAGGTTGCTGCTACGCCGACTCCGAGCGAGGCGGCGCCGGCAGACCCACCCGTCGATCCGTCGCGCCTGGTCGTCGCGGTGCTCGACATGCCGCGCCTCAAGCGGCTCGAGGCCGCCGGGTTCGGGTTCGGCGCCGCGATGGGCGCGCCCGCGCCGCCCGAGCGCGACGACCTGGCGGCGCTGGCCGACCGGTCCCCTACGTGGCGCGCGCTCGCCGCCGCGTGGTCCGACGAGGTGCGCGCCGTCCACGCCGACGTCGACCGCGACCTCGTCGTCGAGCACACCGAGGCGGCGCGGTGGCCGGCCGGTAACGTCGGCCGCGCGTTCGACGCGCGCTGGCTGACCTCGAGCGCGGCCGCGTTCGAGCTCGTCGGCGTGGTCCCTCGCTTCGACCGCACCGCGGAGCACCGGTGCGGCGAGGTCCGCCAAGTGTACCGGTTGTACTACCGCATCCGGCACCAGGGGGGCCCATCGGTCGGGTCGCGGCTGCCGTTCACGGTCAACGTCGTGCGCGCCGCCCCCTCCGACGACTGCGCCGCGTGGGCGCGCGCGTGGGTCGACGACATCCCCGCCGCGTCGATCCTGGCGGCGCCGGTCGATCGCGTCGAGATCAACGCGCAGGTCGTCCGGTTCCCGTCGGGGGTGGAGACGGAGCTCGGCGGGCAAGCGGCGTACCTGCTGGAGTCTTGGCGGCTCGGGCCAGACGGCCCGTCGATCGGCCCGCTCGAGAACACCCCCGACGTGCGCCGCCTGCGCGCCGACCCGTCGCTGCGAGAGGCGCTGCGTGCGGACCTCAGCGCACACCTGCCCGAGATTGACGACGGCACCTACCGAATGCCCGACGCCTTCGCCGCGACGCGGGCGCTCTCGTGGTCGACGTCGGGCTCGGTGCGGTCGGCGAACCGGCCGTTCCTGGTAGCGCTCGGGCTCGACGGCCTGCCGGAGCCGCCGCCCGGCGCACGAATGAAGACGGTCGCCGACGTCGCCGAGCGACTCGACGGGCTGAGCTGCACCGGCTGCCACCAGTCGCGCTCGATCGCTGGGTTTCACCTGCTCGGCCCCGAGAACCCGTCGGTCGACGGGGTCACGAACCGGGTCCAGGTCGCGGCGTCGCCGCACCTGACCGACGACCTGGTGCTCCGGCGCGCGTGGGCCGCCGCGATGGCCGACGGGCGCCCGCCAGACCCGTACCGGCCGGTGCCAGCGCTGCCGGCCGCGCCCGGCGCCGACGGCGACCCGTGTCGGGCCGACCTGCCCGACGGGTGCGTGGCCCCGCTCGAGTGCCGGGTGGTGGTGACCGGCGGAGGCGCGCCGGCGCCGTACGGGGTGTGCGCGCCGCCGGTCGGCGTCGCGCCATCGATCGGCGCGGCGTGCGAGGCGGTGCGGATCGTAGCGGGGGGCGTCGTGGAGCTCCCGTTGGACCGCCCGTTCGCCGCGCGCGCCTACTCGGACCGGGCGTCGACGTCGTCGCTGTACAGCCTTCCGGAGGACAAGCGGTTCACGTCCGACGCCCTGAATTGCCGTCCTCCGGTGCTCGGAGTGCCGCTCGGGCGTGTCTTTCGGGCGTGCAGCGACGACGAGCGCGCGATGGTGGGCGCGTCGCCGTCGTCGCCGCCCGACGCGCTGTGCGCGGTCGTCGGCGGCAGCGGCTTCGACGCCTGCGCCGCCGGTGACTTCCACGCGTGCTTGGACACCATCGTCGGCCGCGGCATGGTCGACGCGTGCTCGTCGACGGCGCCGTGCCGCGAGGACTACATCTGCCAGCGTTTGCCCGAGGGTCTGCGCGACATGCCGATGGCGATGCGCGACTACGCCGACGCGGGCGTCGGGTTCTGTACGCCCACGTACTTCCTGTTTCAGCTTCGGGTCGACGGGCACCCGGTCCCGCCCACGCGGCCCGGATAGCCGCAGGCAGGAGGCGCTGTGGACCTGTCGACGCCGTTGGGGCTCTGCGTCGCGCTGTGCGGCGTGATCATCGCGGTCACGTGGGGGTTGTCGGTCCTCACCCGCGAGTACTCGTGGGTGGACCGCATCTGGTCGGTAGCGCCGGCGGCGTACGCCTGGATCTACGTGGCGGACGCGCCGTCGCCGCGCGTGATCCTGATGGCGTCGTTGGTCACGCTGTGGGGCGCCCGGCTCACGTTCAACTACGCGCGAAAGGGCGGCTACGCGAAGGGCGGCGAGGACTACCGCTGGGCGGTGCTGCGGGAGCGCCTCGGGCCGGCGTGGTTCCAGGTGTTCAACGCGACGTTCATCGCGCCGTACCAGAACGCGTTGATCCTCCTGTTCACGCTGCCGATCCACGTCGCGTGGCAGGCGGGCGACCACCCGCTCGGCCCGCCCGACGCGCTGTGCGCGCTCGGGTTCGTCGCGATGCTCACGCTCGAGACGGTGGCCGACCAGCAGCAGTGGCGGTTCCACCAAGACAAAGCGGCTCGCAAGGCGCGCGGTGAGTTGGTTGATCCCCCGTTCCTCACCACGGGCTTGTTCCGCTGGAGCCGTCACCCGAACTTCTTCGCCGAGCAGGCGATCTGGTGGTGCTTCTACGGGTTCGTGCTCGCGGTGGGCGCCGGCCCGCTGCACCCCGCGATCACGGGCACGGTCCTGCTCACGTTGTTGTTCCAGGGGTCGACGGCGTTCACCGAGAAGATCACCCTCGGCAAGTACCCGTCGTACGCTCGTTATCAGGCCACGACCAGCCGCCTGATCCCGCTTCCGCCGCGCTCCTGACGCGGCGTCGCGACCACGCTCGACCGCTGGACCACGAGCGTCGGCCTCGGAGCGCCGGCCTCCAGGTGCGTCATCGACGGTATGGTCCGACCGCTGACTCACCTCGGGCGGCCGGAAGCCCGCCGTACGGCGGGCTGGTGATTCGGCGCGGGCGAAGGTCGGCCTAAGTGGCCGGCCAGGTGCTCGCCGCGGGGTCTCAAGAGGTCGCGCGCTGATCTCGCTTCGTGCGTGCGAGGACGGCCCCCGAGACCCGCGACATCAACAAAGTCGCAAGGATCTCGGACACAGGGCGCACAGACTTATCAATTCCACGCGCTCGGTGTGGAAACCAGCGCATCGCAGGTTCCGGGTTACTGTACCGGGGCGAGGCCGACGGGGAACTCAGGAGGCGAAGGTGACGTTGATGAGAGCGGGGCCGCTGATGGCGTTCGTGTTGTGTGCAGTGCTGCCGACGGTCGCCTCCGCGGGCGACCAATTCACATGCAAGGGAAGCGTGAAGGGACCGCAAGGCGCGTTGAGCGGCGATCTGGTCATCTCATCCAATTCCGTGGCCGTGGACAAACGCTGGCTTTGGGTTCGCGACAACGTTGCGTACGACTTCAAGTCGTTGCAGTCCGTGCGCGTTCGCAGGGGCCTTCTGCACACTAAGGCAGTATTGGTCAATTCCGACGATTCCTACGTAAAGATCCGCACGTGGGCGTGGAACTACGACGCTGTGTACGCGCTGTTCGAGTCGAAGCTGTAGGGGATCGCCGCCGGCGACGCCGATGATGTCGAGGCGCGGCTCCTGACCACGCGTCACGAGGGGGTCGCGCTCGCCGTCCCGCTCGACACGTTGCCGACCACGTCCACCGCGCACACCCGGAACCCGTACACCCGCCCCGCCACGAGGCCGCCCGCGACGAACGACGTGGCCGGTCCGCGATAAAGCACAGTTCCAGCCATGCAAGAGGCGGGCGCGCCCCCCTCCGCCCGGCGCACCTCGTACCGCGACACCCCCGACTGCGTGTCGCTCGACGCAGACCACGCCAACGAGACCGCGCCCGCGCCCGGGGTCGCCACCACCACCGGCGCGGTCGGCGCCGTCGCGTCGCGGCGCATGGTGTCGCTGCTCATCGACGACACGTTGCCCGCCGCGTCCCGGAACCACCCGAACACCCGCGTGGTCGCGCCCGCCCACGGCACCGAGCGCGGCGTCGGGTCGTACGGCTCCCACGACGCGCACACGGCGCTGCTCGCCAGGCACATCTCGGTGACCCCGACCGCGTCGCTCGCCGTCGCGGTCACGAGCGGGCGCGTGCGGTACCACGTCGCGCCCCCGCCCTCCCGCGCGGTCGCCCCCAGCGAGACCGCCCCGGTCGGCGGCTCGACGTCGCAGTCAGGGGCGTCGATCGCCCCATCGCAGTCGGTGTCGACGCCGTCACACAGCTCCGGGGCGCCCGGCCACACCGTCGGGTCGACGTCGTCGCAGTCCCCGAGCTCCGCGACGTACCCCTCGCCTGGGGTACAGGTCACCACCACCCGCACGTCGACGCCGAAGCCGTCCCCATCGGCGTCCGGGTACCAACGCGGCGGATCCTCGTCGATGTCCCCGTCACAGTCGTCGTCGACGTCGTTGCAGACCTCGAGGGCGGACGGCGCGACCGTCGCGGCGGCGTCGTCACAATCGAGCGCGTTCTCGACGACGTCGCACGCGACCAGGAACGACGCCGGGTCACCGAAGCCATCCCCGTCCAGGTCGGCCCACCCGGGGCCGGCGAGCCCGACGCCGGCATCGGCGTCGTCGCAGTCGTCGCCCTCCGCGACGCCGTCCCCGTCCTGGTCGACGAAGCCCAGATAGATCCAGGCGCCCTCCAAGGCCTCGATCACCGCGAGGTCATCGAGGCCGTCGCCGTCGATGTCTCCGAGGGGGGCGACCACGTCGTACTCGCCGTACGCGGAGCCCGCGAGACCGTGGTCCAAGGTCCGGACCACGGACGAAAGGTCGTCGCCGCGGTGCAGGGTGACCCCGCCGTCGTGCACGATGACGACCTCGACCGCGCCGTCCCCGTCGGTGTCGCCAGCCACCCCCTGGTACGTCGTGACCATCGAGAAGAAGCTGTCGTCGGGCGACGCGGCGAACAGCGTGGGCGTGCCGTAGAAGACCTGCGTGGTGTCAGGCGTGTCGTGGACCAACAGGTCGGCGAGGCCGTCCCCGTCGAGGTCGGCGACGTCCTGGACCAGCGCCGACAGCCCCAACGTCTGGGCGGGCGACGCGGACAACCCGAGCATCGAGCCGAGGTAGACCTCGAGCGTGCCGTAGTTGGCGTGCACGACGAGGTCGGTCCAGCCGTCCCCGTTGACGTCTCCCGCGTGGGTGTCCGCGAACTCGCCCCACCCGACAGTGGTCGGGCTCGGCCCGCTCGGGCCCCCGTAGTGCACTTCGAACGGGGTGAGGACCGCGACGGCCCAGCCCGAGCTGGCGAAGTCGGCGTACCCGTCGTGGTCGAGGTCGCCGAGCGCGTTGACGAAGACGCCCGCCCGCTCGGTCGCCGCCGTCGTCAAGGCGACCCCGGTGAGGTCGGGGCCCGCCGGACCGCCGGGGTGCAGCCGCAGGCCGCCGGCGCCCGACGGGTGCGACCACGCACCGAGCGCGACGTCGCCGAACCCGTCCCGATCG
>CAIUDO010000276.1 GCA_903897935.1 uncultured Pseudomonadota bacterium | reverse complement strand
GCACGTTGTCGTAGAACGTTTCGTTCGTCCGGGCGGTGCCGTAGGTCGTGCCCACGGGTGCGGTCGGGTCGTTCTGGATCGTCCACAGCGGACGCACGGTCAGCCCTTCCACGTTCATGGGGAAGAGGAAGATCGAAATGCCCTCGTGCTTGGGCGCCTTCTTGTCGGTACGCGCCATCAGGTAGATGTGCGTAGCCATGTGGGCCGAGCTCGTGTACATCTTCTGCCCGTTGATCACGTAGTGATCACCCTCGCGACGCGCCGTGGTGCGCAGCGCGGCGAGGTCGGTCCCGGCGGACGGCTCGGTGTAGCCAATCGAGAAGTGCAGCCGTCCGCACAGGATCTCCGGGAGATACTTCGCCTTCTGCGCCTCGGTCCCGTAATGGATGAGCGTCGGGCCGACGGTGTTCAGCGTGAGCAGCGGGATGGGGAACCCTGCGCGTTGAACCTCGTCAAAGAAGATGAACTCGTCGAACGACCCGCGGCCCTGCCCCCCGTAGGCGACGGGCCAGCCGAGGCCGAGCCACCCGTCGGCCCCGAGGGCCTCGAGCGCGCGCCGGTACTCGGGCCCGCCGCCGTCGCTGGTCTCGAGCTCCTTGCACAGCGCGGGGGTCATCAGCTCGGCCATACGGGCGCGGACGCGGTCGCGCAGCGCGCGCTGGTCGTCGGTGTACTCGAGGTGCACGGTCACTCCAGGTGGTGCAAGGCGGTGTCGCGCGCCCATCGATAGTCTGGCTTTCCACTTGGGTGTCGCGTGACGTGTGGGACGACCACCCACGCGCGCGGCACCTTGTACCCAGCGACTTTGTGTCGGGTGTGCGCGTCGAGCGACGCCGGATCCGCCGTGTGGCCCGGTCGGGTCGCCAGCACCGCGACGACCCGCTCGCCCCACGTCGCGTCCGGCACCCCGACGACGATCGCGTCGGCGACCGCCGGGTGGTCCTTGACCGCCTCTTCGACCTCCTCGGGGAACACCTTCTCGCCGCCCGAGTTGATGCACGCCGCGCCGCGACCGAGCAGGTCGACCAGCCCGTCTTCGTGCACCATCGCGAGGTCCCCCGGCAAGACCCACCGCTCCCCGTCGACGACCAGGAAGGTGCGCGCGGTCTTCTCGGGGTCCCGCCAGTACTCAAGCGGGATCCGCCCGCGCCGCGCCAGCCGACCGATCTGTCCCGCGCCGACCGGTCGCCCGTCATCGCCGAGCACCGCGGTGTCCTCGTTCATGAAGAAGCGCGGGCGCGCGTTCGGGTCGTCGTCGTCGTACAACGCGGCGCCTTGATGGCCGACCTCGGTGGCGCCGAAGTTGTTGAGGATCATCGCGTCCGGCACCCGCTCGGCCAGGCGCGCGCGCACGCTCCGCGACAGCACCGCGCCCGCCGACGCCACGCAGTACATCGACGGCAACGACCACGCGCCGGTGACCTCGGCCAACGGGCGCCCCATCGCGTCGCCGACGATGTAGAGCACCCCGACGCCTTCGTCTGCGCACGCCTGCCACGCCGCGGCAGGGTCGAACGACCCAGAGAGCAACACGACCTTTCCGCCGGTCAGGGTCGCGATCCAGAACGAGAACTGCGCCGCGCCGTGGATCAGCGGCGCCGCAGGCAAAATCACCATCGGATCCCGCGCCAGGATGTTCGGGGCGAGCGCCTCCGGCGACGGGATCGGGTCGTCGCCCGGGTTTCCGCCTTGCAGCGCCGCGAACAGCAAGTCGACGTGGCGCCACACCACGCCGCGCGGCATGCCGGTCGTCCCGCCAGTATAGACGATGTACCGGTCTTCTTCGCTGCGGATCACCGGCACCCGCGACGGATCGCCCGCCATCGCCTCCGCCCACGGGACCGTGCCAGCCGGAGCCGCCCCCCCGGTCACCACCACGAAGCCGAGCGCGCCCGCGCCCCCCGCGAGCGCCTCGCGCGCGAACGAGACGTCGGTGACGAGGCCGCTGAGCCCGGCGTTGTCGAACAGGTACGCGAGCTCCGCCGCGACGTAGCGGTAGTTCACGTTCACGGGGATCGCGCGCAGCTTGAGCGCGGCGATCATCGCGATCACGTACGGAGCGCCGTTCGGCAAGTGCAAGCCGACGCGGTCCCCTTCGCCAACGCCGCGCGCGGCCAGGAACGCCGCGAAGCGGTTGGCGTCGGCGTCGAGCTCGGCGAACGTCCACCGCTCCTGCCCGACGACGAGCGCGAAGCGCTCGGGGACGGTGTCCACGACGGTCTCGAAGAGATCTGCCAGGTTGAAGGTCACTGCTCCTCCCTACGGCCGGTCCGCGCCGACCACCCACATCGCGAAGAACTGGCTCCCCCCGCCGTACGCGTGCCCGAGCGCCGTCCGGGCGCCGTCGACTTGCGCCGGGCCTGCGCGCCCCCGGACCTGCAGCGCGGCCTCGGCGAACCGGAACAACCCCGACGCCCCGATCGGGTTGCTGCACAGCACGCCCCCCGACGGGTTGACCGGCAACGCGCCGCCCATCGCGGTGACGCCCTCGACGACCGGCCGCCATCCAACGCCCGGATCGGCGAGGCCACACGCCTCGAGCCACATCGGCTCGTACCAGGAGAACGGCACGTACAGCTCGGCGACGTCGATCTGCCGCTTCGGGTCGGTGACGCCGGCCTCGGCGTACACCGCGCGCGCGCACGCGAACGCCGCGGCGGGGGTGATCTCGTCGCGACCGGCGAAGATGACCGGCTCGCTGCGCACCGCGGCGCCGCGCACCCACGCGGGCGCGTCACCAGGTTCGGACGCCAAGATCACCGCGCACGCGCCGTCGGAGCTCGGGCACGTCTCGACGTACCGGACCGGGTCCCACAGCATCGGCGACCGCGCCGCCTCGTCGAGCGTCGGCACCTCGCGCACGTGCGCGAGTGGGTTGCGCGCGCCGTTGGCTCGGTCCTTACACACGACGTGGAGCCCGGTGTCGGCCGGCGCGCCGGTGCGCTGCTGATACGCACGGATGATCGGCGCGAAGTAGCCGCCGGCCCCCGCCAGCGCCGGCGGGCTGAACGGGTACCGCGGCGACAACGCCCACATCGCGTTGCTCTCCGACTGCTTCTCGAACGCGACGACGAGCACGCGCTGGAACCGTCCGGACGCCACCAGCGTGGTGCCGACGACCGCGGCCGACCCGCCGACGCTGCCCGCGGTGTGCACGCGCAGCACCGGCTTGCCCGCGGCGCCGAGCGCGTCGGCGAGCATGAGCTCGGGCTGGAGCACCCCCTCGAAGGTGTCGGGCGCCTTGCCGAGCACGACGGCGTCGATGTCGTCGTGATCGAGGCCCGCGTCGAGCAGCGCCGCGTCGACGGCTTCCCGGACGAGCCCGAGGATCGAGACGTCGTCGCGACGGGCCGCGCACCGCGTGCGCCCGACCCCGACGACCGCTACCGGCCGCTTCATGGCGCCTCCAACGTGAGCGCGGCGACGTGCTGCAGCGCCGGGCCCGCCGACCCGATCACCCCGACGACACGGGCGCCGTCGTCGATCCAGCGCAGGGCCGCCCCGACCGCGTCGAGCCCCGCCGCCATCGGCGCGACCGGGCCGTCGAGCAGCCGCACCGCGCGGCGCGGCGCGCCGAGCGCGTCGGCGACGAGCGCCGCCTGCCCAATCCATGGCGCTGAGAGCACGATCCGCTCCGCGGCGCCCATGCCGGCGCCGCCCCCCGCGGCGCGGACGTGGGGGAGCCCGACCAGATCGCGCCAACCGACGGACGCGTGGTCGATTCGCTGGTCGAACCCGGTGATCCACGCGCGGGCGCGCAGCGGCTCGCGCACCAGCACCATCGCCACCGCGCCGTCGACCGCTGGCGGGCTCGGCCCCGTAGGCACGTCGACGGCGTCCAGCACGCCCGCGTCGGCGGCGGCCTGGAGCTGGAGGCGCTCGAGCACCGACGCGTCCGGCGCCAGCGGCGCGGTCAGGATCGGATCGAGGGCCAACGCCGACACCTTGCCCTGGTCGCCCGCCGACCCGCGCCCGAACGCGTACACCAGGGCCGCGTCGAGGTCGCCGATCGTCAGCCGGAGCCACGCCTCCCACAGCGCGAAGATGCCGTCCGTCTCGACGTGGGACTCCGAGATCGGCGGCCACGCTCCGATCACGTCCAGCGGTCCTACGAACGAGAACGGCATGCCGACGACGAGGTCGTTGCTGGCCGACACCGTGGCGCCGATCTGGGCGCGGGTGACGCCGCTCGCCGCGATCGCTCGCCCGACGACGGCGCGGACCAGCTCACGCTCGTCGAGCGACCCGTCCCCACGGATCGACACCAAGGACGCGATCCCGACGCGGCTCATGGCGACACCGGCGTGAAGTGCTGGATCGCCTCCAGGCTCGCAACCGGCGCGTCCGCCCACACCGCGCGCACCCGCGCGCCGACCTCGATGGTGTCCGGGTCGGCGCCGCCGACGAGGTGGAACAGCGGCACATCCGAGCCGTCGAGCAGGATCCACCCGGCGACGTACGGAGGGGCCAAGCGCTGCCCTTCGAACGGGAACCGAACCACCGTGAACATCGTGAGGACACCGGTGTGGGCGAGCTCGACCGTCGTGACCGCTGCGTCGGGGCAGGTCGCGCACCCGCCGCGCATCGGCGCGCTCACCTTGCCGCACGCCGCGCAGCGCTCACCGAGCACCCGGCGCTCGGCGAGCGCGCGGAAGAACGTCGACGCGGCGACCCCGGCCCGCGCGACGTAGTCGAGCCCGACCGGCGTTCGCACCGTCGTCACCACGTCGCCGGACCACGTCGCCGCGCTCGCCTGCGCTTCCCCAGGCATCCAGACGAGGTCGAAGATCGATCCGGCGGGCGTCGCCGCCCACACCGGGTGCACCCGGTCCCCTGCCCGCACGGGCGCCCCAACCAGGTGCAGCATGCTCGTGTCGGCGCCGTCCGGTCGGATCAACGCCCACCACGCGGCGCCGAACGCCGGGTGCCCTCCGCGCGCCTCAACCGCGGTCACCACCACCGCCCCGGGGCCGACCGGCGTGAGGCCGACGGTGGCGCCCCCGCGATGATCGACCTCGCTCGCCGGGAACAGCACGCGGCCGTCGCGCGCGCGGCTCCCGAGCAGCACGCCTGACCGCAAGCCGGCCAGGAACGCCCCGGTGACGGGGCCGGTCGTGCGCTTGTAGACGTACTCGAGCCGGTACGGCTCCTCGAGCGGCGATGGCATCACCGGACCTCCCAACCAAGTAGAACATGTTTCACCGGCGACGGAAACATGTTCTACTCGTAGCGCCGGGAGGGATGATGGCTCGGGTGGTCGTGGTCACGGGTGGGGCGTCGGGGATCGGCCGGGCGATGGTGCGACGGTTCGTCGACGGTGGGGACCGGGTGCTTGCCGTCGACCTGGACGACGGACGGTTGCGTAAGGTGATCGCCGAGATCGGCAGCGACGACGTCCAGCCGTGGGTCGGCGACGTCGCGACGGCGGCGGGTGCGGCCGCGATGATCGAGGCGGCGGTCGGGCGTTGGGGCCGGCTCGACGTGTTGTGCAACAACGCGGGCGTGCTCGACAACCTCACGCCGCTGCACGAGACCGACGACGCGACGTGGCGGCGGGTGATGGGCGTGAACGTCGACGGGCCGTTCTTCGCGTGCCGGGCGGCGCTGCCGCACATGCTCGCCGCGGGCCGCGGGTGCATCGTCAACACGGCGTCGGCGGCCGGGGAGCACGGGGGGCGCGGCGGGGCGTCGTACACGGCGTCGAAGCACGCGGTGGTCGGCCTGACGCGCAACATCGCGTGGTACTACGGCCCGAAGGGGGTGCGCTGCAACGCGATCGCGCCCGGATCGGTGCTCACCAAGATGCAGTCGATGGTGCCGCACAACGACGGGTTCGCGCGCACGGCGCCCTACATCCCGCTGATCCCGCCGGCCGGTCGCGCGGCTGAGGTCGCGGAGGCCGCGGTGTTCTTGGCGTCGGACGCCGCTTCGTACGTCAACGGCTCGATCCTGGCCGTAGACGGCGGGTGGACGGCGTACTGACGAGGCTCGGGCGCCGTTACGCGGGACCGGACGCGATCGGCAGTCCGAGCGCGCGCCACCCTGGCTCGCCGCCGCCATCGAACCCGGCCCGCTGGTCGACCACCGACGTGAACCCGCTCGCGGCGAGCAGCTCGGCGGCGCGCAACGAGCGGCCCCCCGACTTGCACGTGACGACGACGCGGGCGTCCTTGGCGAACATCCGCTCCATCGTCGCGACGAAGTCGGGGTTCGGCACCATGCCCCCCGCTCGCAGGAACGCGATCGGCACGTTGACCGAGCCGGCTGGCCGGCCCGCCGCGAACTCCTGCTCGCTGCGCACGTCGACGAACGCCCAGCCCTGCTCCACCAACGACTGCGCCTCATGCGGCGACACCCGGCGAACCGACATCCGACCTCCAAGGCGGACTCGTCTATCCCGCGATCCCGCCGCCCGACATAGACTGCGGGCCCGGAGCGAACCATGGACGATCGATTGCGCGAATTGGGGATCACCCTCCCCACCCCCTCCATCCCGGCCGCGAATTACGTTCCTTGCGTAATTGTCGGCGATATGGCGTATGTCGCCGGGCAGGTCCCGTTCTGGGACGGCGCCCTCACCCACACCGGCATCGTCGGGCGCGACCTCGACCTCGACGCCGCGCGCGCCGCCGCGCGGGTGTGCGGGTTGAACGTGCTCGCGCACCTGTTCCGCGCGCTCGACAACGACCTCGGCCGCGTCGTGCGCGTGGTGCGCCTCGGCGGGTTCGTGGCGTGTACGCCCGAGTTCACGGACCACCCCAAGGTCGTCAACGGCGCGTCGGACCTGATGGTCGACGTGTTCGGAGACGCCGGTCGCCACGCGCGCGCGGCGGTCGGGTGCGCGTCGTTGCCGCTCGGCGCCGCCGTCGAGGTGGAGGCGCTGTTCCAGATCCGACCCGCCGGGCGCTGACGTGGCGGAGCACCTCACGCTGATCGTCCCCTGCTTCAACGAAGAAGCGAACGTACGCGGAACCGTCCAGGCGATCTACGCGGAGCGGCTGCCGATCCCGTTCACCGTGTTGCTCGTCGACGACCGCAGCACCGACCACACGTTCGAGGTGATGCACGAGGTCGCCCGGGAGTTCCCGGTGACCATCCACCAGAACCCGAAGAACCTCGGGCTCGGTCGCACCGTCATGTCGAAGTACGAGGTCATCGATCCCGAGAGCTGGGTGAGCGTCATCCCCGGGGACAACGAGATCGACTTCCGCTCGATCCACAACTTCCTGGCCGCCCGCGACCGGTACGACATCGTGCTCGGGTACCTGCAGAACCCGGTGATCCGGCCGTTCGCCCGCCGGATCGCGAGCCGCGCGTTCACCCGGCTCAACGCGGTCCTGTACGGCTTCCCGTACAAGTACTTTAACGGGCTCAAGCTGTACCGGTGCCGGGCGTTCCGTGGGATCGACGTGGTCTCCGGCGGCCACGCCTACATCCCGGAGCTGCTCGCCAAGGCCGTCTTGCGTGACCCGACGCTCCGGGTCGGCGAGGCCCAGTACATCATCCGCGGGCGGTCGGGCGGCACCTCGTCGGCGTTCCGCCCCAAAGGGGTGCAACGCGCGCTGGGCGAGGTCCTCAAGGGCTACCGGAGCGTCAACCAGTACCGGGACGTCGTCATCAAAGAGCACGGCGCCGACTGAACGCCGCGACGGCGTTGCCGGTAGAACATGTTCTCGCTAGAACATGTTCTACTTGGAGCCGTCATGGTGCACGCACACCCGACCGACGCTGCGTTCGTCCGCTTCATGGAGGGGCGCGGGCCGGGCGCGCTGGCGTCGCTCGGCCGTGATCCGTCCGCGCTCGACCCCAGCGCCGTGCTCCGCCTGGTCGACCAGCTCTCACCGTGGTTCGGTGGGCCCCGGGCGTGGTTCCCCCTCGACGCGCGCGGGTTCGAGAACGTGCCGAGCCGCCCGTCGTTGGTGGTCTCGAACCACTCGGGCGGGACCTCGATCCCCGACGCGTGGGGCCTCGGGGTGAGTTGGTACCGTCACTTCGGCGCGTCACGCCCGATCCACGCGCTCGCGCACGACATGGTGTTCGCGCTCCGCGCCACCGCCGAGCCGTTCGCGCGCCTGGGGGTGCTGCGGGCCGGTCGCGACGTCGCGCGGCGGGTGCTGGTCGAGCACGGTCACGACCTGGTGGTGATGCCCGGGGGCGACCTCGACACCTGGCGCCCCCACAAAGACCGGTACAAGGTTCGGTTCTCCGGCCGCATGGGCTACGCGCGGCTCGCGATCACCAACCAGGTCCCCGTGGTTCCGGTCGCGCACGCGGGCGCGCACGACACCCTCGTCGTGTTGACGGACGGGCGATGGCTCGCGCGCCGGATGCGCCTGCCCCAGCTGTTCCGCGCCGAGGTGTTCCCGGTGCACCTGTCGTTGCCGTTCGGCTTGGCGATCGGCCCGGTGCCGCACCTCCCGCCGCCGACCACGCTCCGCTATCGGTTCTGCCCCGCGGTCACGCCGCCCCCGCACGAGCCCGACGCGCCGCTCGACGAAGGAGACGTGCGGGCGTTCGACGCCGAGGTCCGCCACCGCATGCAGGCCGCGTTGGACGGCTTGCGCGACGCGACGCCCCCGCTCGGTGAGCGGCTGCGCCAACGCATCCGCCGCGTGCGCGCAGGCGATCAGCCCGGCGTGTAGCTCCGCGCCGCGATTCTCGCAGGTCACCTTGCCAACGAGCGCTCTGTCCTCCACGATCCCGACCCGGAGGGCGCGTGGCGGGCTTCATGGATTGGCTCAGGAACACCATCATCGGCCCGTCTGGCGCGCCCGAGCCCGCCGCGTCCACGTCTACGCGCCCGGTCCAAAGCGACGCCCCCGACGCGACCCAACAAGGCCTGTTCGTCGTGCAGCTCGAAGAGATCGGCCACGATCGCGCCGCGGTCATCGACGCGTTGCTCGTCATCACCCCGATGGACCTCGATCAGATCGAAGACGCGCTCGACCGCCTGCCGCTCACCGTCCGTATCGGCCTGCCCGAGCGCTCGGCGGCGTCGGTGCGCGACCGCCTGACCTCGGTGGGCGCGCGCGCGACGGTCAAGGTCGACGGCTGACCCGCCCGCGCGCCGCCCTCAACGGCTGAGCGTGCCGCTGTTGCCGTGCGCGTCGGTCACCGTGACCGTCACCGCCTCGGCCGGCAACGCGACCGCCACCGTAGAGCGACCCGACGCGGGCGTCGGCGTGGCCGAGACACGCAGCAGCTCGGCGCCGTCAGCGCCTGATGCCACCACCTCGACGTCGGTGCGAACCGGGTTGTCTCCGATCGACGCGCCCTCGACGTCGATCAACCGCCACCCGTTCGGCGGCGCGGTGACCCACACGCTCAGGCCCCCATCGACCTCGGCGACCTGCAGCGCGGCCGGCACGACCTCGAACGGCTCGCCGACGACCTCATACGGCTCGGATGGCCACGGGTAGGTCGTGACGCCGCCGGTGAACCGCTGCCCGGTGACCCGCAGCCGGTACGTCCCGACCTCCAGGGCGAGCCGATCGCCGGTCGACGGCACCGCCTGCCACGCCGCCCACCACCGATGGTCCTGCTCGGCGTCTACCGGGTACAGCGGGTCCGGGTTCCACACGACCACGATGTCCGCCAACGACGTGTCGACCACGCGGCCACCCGGCGTGACGACCGGGCTCCACTCCGACCCTTCCTGGCGTTCGAGCACGACGACCGGGAAGTCCACCGCCGGATCCCCGCCCTCCCACGCGAGCTGGACCACGCCGCTGACACGGGAGACGGAGGCCGGGACCTCCAGCTCCAACCCGCCTTCGAGGCCCGCCTCGACGTCGCGCTCGAGCCCGAACGGCAGCCAGAACACGTCCGGGAGCTCGGTCAGCCTCGCGCCCGCGAGCGGCGTCTCGTCTGGGCTCTGCTCGGGCAGCGCCCGCTGCTGGTAGGCCGTCGGCGCGTACAAGCCGAGGGGGAACGCGGGCTCGATGACGTCGGTGCCGAGCACGGCGCTCGCGAGCCCGAGCACCCCCTCCATCACGTGCTCACCCTGGAGCGGCCCCCACAGGTTGATGTTCGGCTCGTAGCCGCCGAGCAGCCAGTCCTCGGGGATCAGGAAGTAGCCCTCGTGGTCCTGGGCGTACCCGACCGCGAGCGCACGATCGAAGCCGAGCTCGTCCTTCGCGCGGCGCCGCCACTGCTCCGTGAACATCGCCGTGATCTCGGCAGGAAAGAAGCCGATCAGCAGCTCCTCGTCCGCGACGGCGCCCGACTCGTCGCGGGTGGTGAACGGGCCGACACGCGCCGCCGACG
>CAIUDO010000275.1 GCA_903897935.1 uncultured Pseudomonadota bacterium | reverse complement strand
GCGCCGCGTCGTCGAGCTGGCCCCGCAACGCGACCACCCGCGGCTCCTCCGACGGCTCGATCAGGCGAAGCCCGAGCAGCGCCCACCGAGGGTGGGCCGCCGCGAACGACAACCCGTCGACCCAGGCCGCCGCGACGTCCGCGAACACGTCGCCGGTGGCGTGCGCGGCCGCCCGCGCGCGCCGCTGCTCGGCGGACTGCGCGATCAGCCACGCGAACAGGTCGTACTTGTCGTCGAAGTACTGGTACACACTGCCCTTCGCGATGCCGAGCCGCGCCACGATCCGGGAGACGCTCGCCTGATCGTAGGGGTGGTCCGTGAACTCCTCGAGCGCGACGGCCACGAAGCGATCGCGCTTGTCGGACGGGAGGTTGAAGAAGGTGGGCTTGGGCACGCGGTCCTCACGGCGTCAGGTTGTATCCGCGGCGGACCTCGGCGAGCGGCTCGGCGAACCGGTCCTCCAGGCGCTCGGCGGGCAAGAACGGCGCCCGCGCGCCCATCGCGAACCCAGACCGCCACGCAGCGCGCAGCGCCCCGAGCGCGAACCCCGTGCGGAGCGGGTAGATCAACCACGCCATGGCCGCTTGCAGCCCTACCCAGCGGTGGGTGCGCTGCGCCGCCGCGAACGCGAGCACACCGAGCTCACCCGGCCACGACGTGTCGAAGCCGAGCAGGACGTGGATCATGTCGTGCGTGACCGCGTACCGCAGCGCGAACGTGCTACGGGCCAACACCTCGGCGGGCACCCGCGCCGTCGGCACGAACGGCGACAGCCGGTGCCGCCGCAAGAAGTCGACGTACGCGCGGCCGAACGTGCCGTCGGGAAGGCGGCTCAGCGCGCCGAGATCGACGCTCGGTCGGTACCCGGCCACCCGCGCCAACGCCGCGCGGTGCGGCGGTGACGCGTCGAGGCCGAGCAGCGACTGCTTGAGCAGCGCGACGTCGGCGACGTGCGCGTTGACGTCTTCCCGGGTCAACGCCGCGATCAGGCGAATGGTCTGCGCGTGGGTCATGAGCGCTCCTGATGTGACCGTGCGGTCATGTGACCGTATAGTCACTCGGCGGACCCCGTCAACACCGCCCGGCGCTGTCGGTTACCCACGCGCGCATGTTCGACCCGACGTTCGCCATCCCCCACCCGCCCGAGGTGCACGCCTACCAGATCGACGGCTGGCACATCTGGGCCGGCCGCACCGCGCGCGACAACGACAAGCTGTCGCTCAAGGTCGCCCGCAACGACGACTGGTGGTTTCACGTGCGCGGCATGCCCGGCAGCCACGTGGTGCTGTTCGTACGCGACGGGGTCGAGCCCCCCAAAGGGGTCGTCGACGCGGCCGCGGCGATCGCGGCGTACCACAGCAAGCAGCGCGACGGGGGCACGGTCGCCGTGACCGGCACCCGCGCGCGGAACGTGCGAAAGCCGTCCGGGGCGCCTGCGGGCACGGTCGAGATCGCCCGCGAGCGGGTGTTCAAGGTGCGCCCGTCACTCCCCGCCTGACAGCGCGACGAGCGCGCACACCGTGCGCCAGTTGCGCGCCGTCGCCGTGGTCCCGAGGCATCCGTCGAACCAGTCGACGGTCAGCTTCGACGCGCCGGCGCCCACCCCGAACGCGACGTACACCTCCGACCCCACCACCACGAACGAGTCCCCCGGCGAGCGGTGCCGATCGAGCGCGGCGACACGCGCCGCATCGGGGCGGTCGGCCAAGAAGTACACGTGCAACGTCAGCGTCGCGGCGGGATCGAACGGCGTGCGCGCGACGACCTCACGCAGCTCGGCGGCGGTGCGGACCACGATGGGCGCCCGCACCCCCAGGTCGGCCCACAACGCCGCTGACACCGCCGCGCACACGGCCGCGCCGTCGTCGCACCGAAAGACGACGTTGCCGCTCTGGATATACGTACGGACATCGAGGGCGCCGGCGCGCACGAACAACGCGCGCAGCGCCTCCATCGGCACCCTGTTGCGCCCGCCGACGTTGATCGCGCGCAGCAGCGCGACGTAGGTGGTCACGCGGTCTCGCGGGCGACCAGCACCCGGAACGCGGCGAACACCCGCGCGCCGATCGGGCCCGTGAGCGGCGGCCCACCGTCGAGGCGGCACGGGGCGAGCTGCTTGTAGGTCGAGCTCACGTACAGCTCGTCGAACGGGCCCGCGGCCGGCACGAACCCGACCTCCACCGGCACGCCGGCCTCCGCCGCCGCCTCCAGCATCGCCGACCGCGTGACGCCGGACAGGATGCGCCCGTCCGCCGCAGGCGTCCGCAGGGCGCCGCCGATCACCGCGAACACGTTCGACTGGTTCGCTTCGAGCAGCCCGCCCGAGCGGTCGACGAACAGCACCTCGTCGACGCCCATCTCGACCGCCGCGCGCTGCCAGCCCGCCCGGCTGGTGTGCTTGATCGACCCGGGCAGCCACGGGCTCGGCTCCCAATCGACGCGCGCCACCCGAACCGCCCGCCCGACCTTGCTGGCGTCGACCGGGCCGCTCTCGACGACCCGGTGGCCGCCCGCGGTCAGCAGCACGCGCACCCAGCGATCGTCGGCGTCGACGACCCGGCTGACCTCGGCGCGGAGCACGTCGCGCGACGGGAACGGCACCTCGATCGCGGTCGCCGACGCCTCCAGCCGGTCGAGGTGCTGCTCGAGCCGGAACGGCGCCCGGCCGTAGGTGCGCATGGACTCGAACACGTTCAGCCCGCGCACGAGACCAGGATCATTGCCGGGAATGCCGATGCCTTCTTGACCGTCGACGAGCAGCACGCGCCCCCCTGCGTGGGTGCGCGCTCCGTAACCCAACCACGTCGATCAACGGGCGCCACAGAGGGCGCTCGCTGCGGCCCCTTCGAGGAGGCGCCCTCCGGCAGCGACAGGGGCTGCCACCGGAGGGCGCGGGGTGAACGACACGACCGTGCGTCTGCCGGCGCGGCTCGCGCGCCGGCAGGTCACACGACCGCGCCGCTCGCCGCCACCGTCGACCCGACCTCGGCGATCGAGATGGCTACGACGGCCAGCGCTGCGCCCAGCGCGGACCCGGAGCCAACACGAACCGCCAACGACACCGCCTGCGCGCGCTCGCGCACCTGCGCCGGGGCCGGGGTCGACGCCCTCGAAAAGAAGAACCACTCCGCGTCGTTGTCCGCCAGTTGAAAGGCGACCTCTTCAGGAGCCATGGCCATGTTTCACCTCCGTACGAGAAGACGCGGGGACGACAACCAGCCGGACATCACACACAAACGTTCGCTTCCACAAAAGCTCGCTCAAACCAAGCCAACGGCCACGCCGCCCCGAAGCGGAGCGGCGGACGTAGTCGATGTCACACTTACACCCCGCCGCGCGGGTCAGGGGTCCTGGAGCTTCGTCAGCGCGACCGACACCCGACGCACCGAGCCAGGCGCAAACGGAAGGTTCGTCCACGCGTCGTAGGGGACGTCGACCGTCACCTCGACCGCGTTGTACCCACCGACGGTAGTGAACGTCGCCGACACGACGCACCCGACACCACAGGCGATCCCGGCGTCGGCGAGGCCGTCGGTGGCGCGCTGCTCGGCCGCCGCGACCATCGCGGCGCCCGTCATCGGCAACGTGGGGTCGAGCACGTCGGCCCCGGTCGCGGCGGCGTCGGCGGCCACCGACCCGACCACCGCCCCGAGATCCTGCAGGTGGCCGATCTCGGCGAACCCGACCGCCAGGGTGACCAACAGCCCAGCCGTGAGGGCCAGCTCGGTCGCCGCCGACCCACGACGCGCGCGCCGGCGGCTCATGGCGCCCCCTCGTGCTGCCATTGCAGCTGCGCCGTACGCACGCGCGCGACGCCCACCGAAGGCAAGACATACGCCGTCAGCGACGGGACCGGCTGCGAGACCGTGCACACGAGGCGACGATCCGGTGCGACGCCCTCGATGGTCGCGTCGGCCACGAGCCCGGTGGCGCTCACCCCGAGCACCGCGAGCTCGTCGGTGGCGGCGTCGAGCACCGCGGCCTCGATCGCGCCCAGGTTCACGTCGGCGGCGCCCGGGTCGATCAACGCCCCCGCGCGACACCCCGACGCCGACGCCGCCGACACCGCCGACACGCGGTACATCAGCCACGAGACGTCGAACGTGCCGAACACCAGCGCCAGCCAGACCGGGAGGGTCAGCGAGAACTCGATCGCGAACGCGCCCCTGCGCGGGTTGTGCCGCATGGTCACTCCACGACCGCGATCGGCCACGCGGACACGATCGAGCGCATCAGAGGTTCGAGGGCAGACGCCGACGACGCGGCGGCGTGCCAGCCGTCGCCGCGCGGCAGGTCGTCGTACACCGGGTCCGTCGTCGCGACCGACACCACCCAAACGTGGGCGCGCAGGTCGTCCCACAGCGCCGTCGCCTGGGTCTCGGCGTCGGCGGCGATGGTCACGGCGTCAATTGGGATCGTGTCGACGAGCTCGGTGAAGGGCTCGCTGTAGCTGTCGGCGGCGCGCTCGGTGCCCGCGCCCGCCGGCACCGCGGCCGGATCGTGCGCGGTCACCAGCACGACCACCCGGTGCTGCACGGGGATCGTGCCCTGGGCGGCGGTGTGCTCGGCCCACGCCAGCTCGAGCGCCACCGCGGGGTCGGCCCCCCCCTCGTCCGAGTAACGGCGAGGCATCGCCGGGTAGCAGCTGTCGGTCGCGAAGTCGTCGACGTTGGGGGACACGAACACGGAGCAGTCGATGCCGTCGGTGGTCGAGGCCTGGCTGCCGGCGAAGCTCGCTAGAGACAGCACGGCGAGGTCGGCCTCGACGTCGGCGCGCCCCAGCGCCGTCCCGATGCCGGTCAGCGGCGTGAGCTCCCACGCGTACGGGCCCGACGTGCCGATGACCCCGACCGCGTCGGCGGGGCTGGCGGCGTCGGCCACCCGCGCGAACGCCGCCTGAACTGCGGCCTGCGCCTGCAGCATGCCGGCCTCGGTCCACCCGTCTTGCTGATCGACGACGAACAGCGCGTGAACGCTCCGGGTCGCCGCGACCGCCGACACCCGCACCTCCGTCTGCGCGAAGCCCATCAGCCCAGCGAGGAACGTGTCCACGCTGTTCGCACCGGTGCGGGCGACCGCCACCCGCACCGCGTTGGGGGGGGTGGCCCCCTCCGCGAACGTGGGCGTGGCGTCGGTGTCGTCCCAGCGACCCCACGTCACGGAGGGGCTGTCCGGGGCCGCCCCGCACACGTCTCCGGCGGCGACCAGCGCCGCGATGGCCGCGTCGGCGTCGCCGGTGTCACCGGTGCTCCGGAGCACGACCAGCCCGCCGCGAGCGGCGCCGTCCGCGATCGCGCGCGCCTCCGTGCGGCATTGCCCGAGGTGCGCCGTGTCGATCGCGAGCGCTCCCATCGACAACAACCCGACGAGCACCAACGCGAACAGGGGCCCGTACGCGCCGCGACGCCCCCTGCCCGCCCTCACGTGCCACCTCCCAGGGTCGGCACGAGCATCTCGATCACCTGGTAGATCGCCGGCCCGACCAGCACCACCAGCATCACCGGGAGCACGAACACGATCGCCGCGACGGTCAGGTACGGCCCGATCTTGCCCATCATCTGCTCGGTCTCGCGCAGCGCGTGCTCGGAGACCGCGGCCTGACGCGCCGACAACGCGTCGCGGATGCCCGCCCCCGACCGCTCGGCGCGGGACAGCAGGTGCACCACCGGGGCCAGCTCGTCGACGCCCGTCCGCACGACGATGTCCTCGAGCGCCCGATCCCGGGACTGTCCCAGATCGACGCGCCCGAGCGCGCGGATCCAGATCGAGGCCATGACGGGGTGGGTGTGCTCGAGCTCGACCAGCACGTAGCGCAGCGCGTCGTCGACGGACATGCCCGCCTCGACGACCGGCACCAGCATCTCCAAGAACGAGGGGATCGCGAGGCGGATCTGCGCCTGGCGCGCCGCGATCCGCCCGTCCAGCCACACGCGCGGCAAGAGGTAGCCGGCGCTCGCCCCCGCCGCGACGATGCCGGCGAACCACAACACGCTGTCGGGGCGCAGCAAGGCGAGCACGAGGCCCGGCACCACGATCGCGCCGGTGGCGCGCACCGCGAAGAACACGACGTCGGACGACGGCCGCTCGATGCCCGCCCGCACCAGCGCGAGCTGCACCTCGTCGAGCGAGTCGGACCGGTCGGGCATGACCGTCGCCGCGATCCGACGCGTGAGGTCATCGACCCAGGAGTCCTCGACCTGCTCGAGGCTCGCGAGCGCGCCCACCGCCGCCCACGCCGCCCCGAACATCACCAGCAAGCCAACGAACACCACCACCGCGACCAAGACGCTCATGGTCATGACGCCCCCAGCCGCGTGATGCGGTGCATGACGAACAAGCCGCCGAACATCCACGCCGACGTCGCGATCAGCGCGGTGCGCCCGAAACCCGGCTCGAGGATGGGATCGAGGTAGCCCGGCATGACCACCGCCACGGCGATCATGGAGAGGGGCGGCAGGAGGAGCAGGATCACCGAGGTCGTGCGGGCCTCGGAGGCGCCGGCGCGCATCCGCTCCCGCACCGCCAACAGCGCGCGGTGACCGTCGCGGGTCTGCTCGAGCAACCGAATCAGGTTGCCGCCCGCGCGCTGGTTGAGCGCGACGAACCCACCGAGCCGGTGCAGCACCCCCACGCCGGGGTTGCGCTCGGCCAACACCCCCAGCGCCGTCCCGGGGGGCACCCCGAGCGCGACGCGCTCCGCGACGTGCGCGAACTCCTTGCCGAGCGGGGCCCCCAGATCGGCAGGGACCGCCACGATCGCCTGCTCGACGGTGCCGCCGCCACGCAGCACCGACACCATCACGTCGAGCGCGTCGGGCACCTGCGCCGCGACAGCGTCTTCCCGCGCGGTGGCGACGAGCCGTAGCGTGATGATCGGCAGCAGCCCGAACAAGACCCCCGCGAGCGACAACACGCCGAGGCCGGCCGCCCAGAAGAACACCACGCCGGACGCCGCGAGCGCGCCGATCAGCAGGAGGATCTGCCCCGTGCGCGCCGGCATCCCGGCCCGCAGCAGCTCGAGCTGCACGCGCTGCCCGATGTCGCCGAACGCCTCGTCCGGCCGCTCAATCCGGCGCGCCAGCCACGCCCGGTCGCCGCCCGCGCTCGGCAGGCCGACCCGCCGCGTGAGCTGGTCCCGCCGACCCGCCTTCCGCGACTCGTCTACCGACGCGACCAGCAAGATCGTCACCAAGGTGCCTACGAACGTCGCCGTCGCGGTCAGGAGGGGGAGCATGGCACCACCTCCTCGGACCACCCGCCCGGATCGTTCGGCACGCTGATGCCGGCCGCCGCGAGCCGCTCCGAGAAGTTCGGGACCAGCCCGGTCGACTCGAACACCCCGCGCTGGTACCCGTCGACCATCCGGGTCGGGCGGAACCGGACGAGATCCCGCAGCACCACACGATCCCCGGCGGTGCCCGCGACCTCGGTGACCGAGTGCACCCGCCGGACGCCGTCGACGCCGCGCCGCACGTGCACGAGCAGGTGGATCGCGTCGGCGATCATCTCACGCACCGCGTCGGCGGGCATGTTGCCGAGCGCCAGGCCCATCATGGTCTGCATACGGCTGATCGCGTGCGCGGTCCCGTTGGCGTGCAGCGTCGACATCGAGCCGTCGTGGCCGGTGTTGAGGGCCTGCAACACGTCTACGATCTCGTCGCCGCGCACCTCACCGACGATGATGCGGTCGGGGCGCATCCGGAGCGCGTTCTTGACCAGCATCCGGGTCGTGATCTCACCGGCCCCCTCGAGGTTGGGGGGGCGCGTCTCCATGCGGACGGTGTGCTCCTGTTGCAGGCGCAGCTCGGCGGCGTCCTCGATGGTGACGATGCGCTCACCCTCGGGCACGAACCCGGACAGCAGGTTCAGGATCGTGGTCTTGCCGGAGCCGGCCCCACCGACCACCAGCAGGTTGAGCCGCCCGCGCACGGCCGCAGCGAGCAGATCCACCACGAACTGGGGCGCCGAGCCGAGCTTGACCAAGCGCTCCGGCGTCATCGGCTCAGGGTTGAACCGCCGCAACGACAGCGACGGGCCATCGAGCGCGACGGGTGGCAGCACCGCGTTGACGCGGGTGCCGTTCGGCAAGCGCGCGTCGACCAGCGGGCTCGACGCGTCGACACGGCGGCCGACCGACGCCGCGATCCGCCGGATCACGTGCACGAGGTGCTCCTCGTCGCGGAACCGGATGTCGACGCGCTCGAGGCGGCCGAACCGCTCGACATACACCTGATCAGGCCCGTTGATGAGCACGTCGGTGACGTCGGGGAGCTGCAGCAAGCGCTCGACGGGGCCGAAGCCGAGCACCTCGTCGATGGTGGCCTCGACCAGCCGCGAGCGCTCCTCCCGCGGGAGCACGATCGGCTTCTCCCGCACCATGTCGACGAGCACCGCGCGCAGCTGCACGCGCATCTCCTCGACCGGCAGGCGCACGAGATCGTGCAGCTCGAACCTGGAGACGATCTCCTCGTGCAGTTCGCGGCGCAGCGCGTCGTGCGCGTCGCTCGGGCGGGCCGACCCCTGGACCATGTCGATGATGCGCTGGCTCATGACGCCCTCCGCAGCAGCGACGCGAACCACCCGCCCGTGGCGACCGGCTCGACGGTGGGCAGGCCCCGCAGCGCCGGCCACAGCTTACGGACCGTGGTTGCGTACCGACGGTGGTCGTCGGGCGCCGCGGCGACCGTGCCCGCCAGGTCGAGCGCGCGGCAGGTGCGGGCGTCGTACGGGACACACAGCGTCACCGGGCGGGCGAGCAGTTCCTCGACCTCGGGGATCGACACCGCCTTCGGGTCGAACCGGTTCACGACGATCCGGATCCGATCGGAGGGCACCTCGAGCGCGCCGAGCAGCGCCTGGACGCGCTGGGCGTCGCGGAGCGCGGCGACCGAGTTCGTGGTGTTGAGCACGATCACGTCGGCGGCCAGCATCGCCGTCAACGCGGGCACGTCGACGCGCGATCCGGCGTCGACGACCATCAGATCGTAGTCGGACCGCACGACGCCGATCAGCTTGCGGACGGCGTCCCGGCCGACCTGCCGGAGCGCGCCGAGATCGTGTGGCTGCACCAGCACGTCGACCCCGGTCGGGTGGCGCACGCAGCAGCGCTTGACCGTCTCCAGATCGAGCGCGCCCTCCGCCTCGAGCAGCGCGGCGAGGTGCGCGCGTGTGTCGAGGTCGAGGGCGCCGGCGACGCCACCCTTACAGAAGTCGAAGTCCGCGAGGCAAACGGTGGCCTCGGCGGCGACCATCGCCGCGACGTGGCTGGCGAGCAGGGTGGTCCCACACCCCCCGCGCGCCCCCGCGAACACGACCAGCCGCGGCGGCGGGAGGATCGTCTCGGTGCGGGGCGCGGTCATGGCGCCTCCTCGTTGTCCATCGGCGCCGTGGACCGCGCCGAGCCGCGCAAGATCTGGATCACCGCCATCGTGCGCTGCGCTTGGGCCGACGGGTCGTCGATCGCCCGCTTCCGCGCGAGCCGCCCCTCCTGCACACTGAGCGGCACGCCCACCATGTCGCGCGTGATCAACGGGCCGCCGTACTCGGCGACGTCGAAATTGACCGGCGACCTCAGCGCGAGGTGGACCCGACCGCGCTGCGTGGCGTGCACGAGCCCCTTCGCCTCCGCCGGTTCGACCTCGAGCGTCACCAAGCGGGTCGACAACAGATCCCCGGCGACCGCCTGCAGCCCGACACGGGCGGGGCCGGGCGCGACGTCGCCGTCGATCGCGACGACGCGCACGCCTTGCACGACCGCCTCCGTCACCCAGTCGGTCCCGCCGTCCGGCATCGCGCGCGGGATGGTGACGAACACGTCGACGAAGTGGCCGGGCCGCAGCAAGCCGCCCATCGACGCGTCCGCGTCCAGCCGCAGCGCGACCGCGCGGCTCGACGGGTCGATGACCTGGTCGACCCGCAGGTTCGCCGCGCCCATCACGACGAGGCGCTGCGGGCGGATGGCCTCACCGACGAGCACCCGATCGGCGAGCGCCTCGCCCGTGACCTCGTCGATTACCCGGAACACCTCGTCCTGCGGCACCCCGATCGCGTTGGCGTACCCGAGGTCCTCGGCCTGGAGGATGTGGCCGGCCGGCAGATCCTTGAGCGCGACGACCACCCGGGCCCCTTCCGCCTCCGACGTCAGGTGCACCCGATCCCGCTCATAGGCGCTGAGCGTCGCGTACACCACGAACGCCGTACCCGTAGCAACGACGAGCGCGACGATACCGAACCCGAGAGCTCGTCGTCGCGCGGTTCCCCCCGCGGGGTCTCCATCTTTCCGAAGCGCCATGTTGTCCCCCTGTGACGTTCACGTTCTCGACTTCGCACCGCAGGACTCGGGGCGACCGCGCGCCCCGGCGGATCGCCTTCACACCCAGGCCACGAGCTCCGTGGTGGCCTGCGCCGGCAACGCGGCCTGGATCAGGTCGGGGGCCAGCACCCCAGAGAGAACGAACTCCATGACGACCACGATCCAAGCTGCGCTTGACCGACCCTTCTTCACCGTCGACACGACCCACCCCCAGCGTTCGTCGGTACAGACGCCGCGTCGCGCGGCCGCCGGACAAGACGCGATCACGATCCATCGTTTCGCGGCACGAAGGGAACGAGAAAATTCGCGGCGGCGTCCGTCAAGGGACCGCGCGCATCGAAATTAGGGCCGGTTCAAGGAGCAAAAAAAATAGTCGATGCGGCGACACAGAATCGACCGTTCCCATTGTCACGAGCCGTTGTCCGCCGGGGCCCACGGGGCGCGTCCACATCGCCGGAGGTCGAACATGGTCAGCGCAACCAAGTGCATCGCAGGTGGACACGGCGCGGTCGCGCAGCTCGCCGTCCAAGGGCGCTTGCAGGCCGTCAAGTCGGCGCACCGTGGCGACAAGTCGAGCGCCCGCCGGTTGCGGTTCGAGGCCGCGCACCTGGCCGCGATCACCCACGATTCCTTCCCGAAGGCGTGCGGGCTCACCGAGACACCGCAGGGGCCGGTGCTTCAAATGGACTGGGTCGACGGCCGGACGGTCGAGCCCTTGATCGCCGAGCGCCCCATGATCTCGACCGACGCGTGCTTGCTGGTGGCGGCCGACGTCTGCGCCGCATTGGCCGACGTGAACGCGCAGATCGGGTTCGTCCATCGCGACATCAAGCCGGCGAACCTCATGGTGACCCCGCAGGGCCGGATCATGATCGTCGACCTCGGCTGCGCGCGGTCGAGCCACGGCGACCCCGACTGGAAGGGCGACATCGTGGGCACGCTCGTCTACATGGCGCCCGAGCGGCTCGACGGCGGCGACCACGGTCCCGAGGTCGACGTCTACGGGGTCGGCCTCGTCCTGCTCGAGCTGCTGTGCGGCGCGCGCGTCGGCCACAAGCCATGGGGCACGACGGCGGACGCGCCCCGCATCGGCTCGGTGAGCTCGGAGCGGCACCACACCGGCATCCTGTACGCCCTGCGCTCCGCCGACGCGGCGCGGGGCACGAGCCTGGATCGCGCCATCTGGGCGACCGTGTTCGGGATGCTTGCGTGGGACGCCGACAAGCGGCCGTCGTTGGGCGACGCGGCGAAGGACCTCCGGCGCCTCGTTCGCGACGAGGCCACCGCCCGCGCCGAGCTCGCGGACTGTGTCCAGCGCATCACGAAGCGTGAAGAGCCCGTCCAGCAGGTCGGGGCGCGGGCCCCCCGGGGCCGTCGGTTCGTAGCGCAGATCGGCGCCGCAGCGGCCATGGCGGCGTGCGCGGGCCTCGCCTTGTTGCTCACGGCGCCCCCCCTGGCAGGTGTGGCGTGACCACGGAGGCTACCCAGCCATGAAGAACGCAGCCGCGTCGCAGGAGACGGGAAACGGTCGTTGGGGCGAGCGCTTTCCGTCGACACTACGGCATCACGGACCTGGACGGTGACTCGCGTCGGCCACGTACCCTATGGTACGTTGCCAGTTGGACGCCAAACTTCACCGCTCGTTCGGGAACAACACATGGCGGACATCGAGCAGCAAACCGGACCATCGCTGGTGGAACGGCCCCCAGATCGGGAGCGGCAACGCGTGCAGCCAGACGCAGTACAAAGAGACCTCGAAGCTTGGCACCTGCGCGACGACAACGCCGCGGCGCGCCGTGCTTTGGAGGCCATCACCGCCGAGTGGCGGCCGCGCGTCCGGCGCCGGTTCTCTGCCAACCCAGACGAAGGCGATCAGGTGCTGCAGGACGCCCTGATCGAGCTCGTGATCGAGCGGGGAAACCACCCGCTGCCGCGCTGCGCGCGTGCGCAGGACATCAGCCCGGCCGCGTGGCGCGCCATGGTGCTGCAGCGCTTCATCATCTCGCAGGTGCGGCGGGCGATCCCGCGCGATCGCGCCGAGCGCGCCACCGTCGAGGGCATGTCGCCGCGGGCGATGCGGGAGACCCTCGCCCAGGAGCGCGCCGCGCGCGGAGCGCCGTCGCACCTGAGGCTCGTCGAAGCGCCGCGCGAGCAGGACGCGTTCGACGGCATGGACGCCCTCATCCGCGCCGACGCCCGGTCGCGGGTGCTCCTGGTCGCGGCCAAGCTGCCGCTCGACGAGCGCGTGCTGGTCATGCTGGTGCTCGGCGCCGACGTCACGCCGCTGGCCGAGGCGCTCTCGGCCCACCTGCAGCCTACCTGGCCCAACGCGACCCCCGACGCGGTCTACGAGCGCATGGTGGTCGCGATGAACACCGAGACCAACGCCCAGGCCCGATTGCCACCCGAGTACTGCCAGGTCGTGCACTTCGGGAGCCGAGAAGCGGCGTCGAAAGACGGTCGCCGCCTGTGGACCGACATCGAGACGCATCTCCACCGCGTGCTCACGCGCGGCGCCTAGGCCGCCCCCTGACCATCTCTTGTCCAGCGAGACGCGCGGCACGCGTCCTACTGGTCGAACCCGCACCGCGAGCCTCACCATGACCCAAGAACTGATCAGGACCGCATTGCTCTCCCGCCTGTCGCCCGAACCCAGCCTCGAGGCCGCTGCGCTCGCCGGCTACTACGCGCGCCTCGGAACCGACCGCGATCCGCTGCTCGACCGGGTCCCCCGCCTCGGTGCGCACGAGCTCATCCCGGCGGCGGCGGCGGCGCTCGAGCGGATCGAGCTGATCACCGAGGCGGACGGCGCGGAGGCCGCTTGGGCCGCGCTCGACGCGATGCAGGACGTCGTGGCGGCCGCCGAGCACGGCAAGGCCGTCGAGACCATCGAAGCCCTCGCCGACGAGGCGGCGGCGGCGATCCGCGCGTTCCCCGAAGGGTGGGTCGCGGTCGCCGACCGGGCCGTCGCGGTGCTCGACCACATGAGCGGCTCGCGGGCCAGCGGCGCGGCGCGCCGGCTGTGGGCCGCGGTCGAATCGTCCGTCGAGCCGGTGTCCGCGCACGCCGGTGACCACGAGGTGCCGCTCGCCGCCGCGGTCGCCGCCGGGATCGTCCCGGAGATCCGGCTCCGCCTCGCTGCGCGCGACGGCAGGATCGCGCCGCCATCCTGGGACGTGGTGGCGTCCACGATCGTCGACGCCTGGGTGGTGACCGAGGACGACCAGGGCCCGATCCTGTTGTTCGCCGGGCCGACCGTCCCCCGGGTGCGCCACGATGGCGCCGAGGTCACGCCCCTCCCGCACCCGGAAGGCGGCTACCTCCGCCTGCGGCCCGGCCTGTGGGAGCTGCGGGACACGACCGGGGCGGTCGGAAACGTAGCGTTCGCGGTCCACGCGCCATGAGTTGGACGGGCGAGATCGAGGCCGCACTCGACGCGGCGTGCCCGCACGTCGCGTGGGACCGTGCGGTGGAGGCGGTCCGCGACGCCGTCTCGCCCCGTGATCGCCACACCGGTCGCGTGCTGCTGCACCAGATCGCCCACCTGCTCCCCGGGGACGCGTGGACCCGCGAGCGCTTGACCACGGCGCGGCTGGTCGGGATCGAGCCCGCCCAGACCGCGGTGACCGGCGTGGCCGCGTTCCCGGCGGTCGGCACCGCGGGACGGTTCGTCACCGCCAAGGTGACGGCCGCTGCGTCGTCGGAAGACGAGCTGCCCGCGTGGTTCACGGAGACCCAGGCGGCCGCCGCGACGGACGCCCTCGACGCCGCGCGCGGGCTGGTCGGCGTGACCACGCGCCTGAACGTCAGCTTCGACAACCAGGGGTTCGCGTCCACGTCGTTCGGGCTCGCGGTCGCTATCGCAGCGACCTCGTTCCTGCGTGGCCACTACACGGACCGTCCGCCCATCGCCACCGGGAGCGTCGATCGCAGCGGCGGGATCAGGCCTGTCTTACGACTGTCACCAAAGCTCGCGTTGTTACGTGGCCATCGCCCGCTCGGCCGAATGTTCGTGCCCGCGACCGGCAACACGACCACCGAGGACCTGAGCTTGATCGCCATCGACTCGCTCGCCGAGGCGTTCGAGGCGCACGCCGACGTCGGCGACATCTACGACCTCGCGGTCGGCATGCGGCAGGCACGAGACCAGGGGCGATGGGGCGAAGCGACCCGCTTGTCGTGGCGGGTGGCCAACCACCCCGACGCCACCGATCTGGAGCGGTGGGAGGCGCACACCGTGCTGCTCGCCGCGGCGAACCACAACGCCGATCATCGGCGCGCGGCCGAGCTCACCGAGCGGATCCCCCTCCATCAGATGAGCGCCGCGCACCTCGCGCGGGCGGCGGGCAGCGCCGCGGTCGCAGCCATCGACGCGTTCGATCCGGACCGGGCGCGGGCCATCCTCGAGTCGGTCGACCGCAGCACGATCGAAGAGCCGGACCTGGTGCACCTGGACGGCCCGCTGGCGTTGCTCGCCATCCTCGAGGGCCGCTTCGCGGACGCCATCGAGCTCCGCCAGCGCAACGTCGCCCGGGCGACCGTATGCGAGCGGCCGCGCTGCATCGGGGACCTCTCCGACGCGTTGCGGCGTGATCAGCAGCTCGACGCCGCGCTGGCGGCGGCCACGCACGCGCGCGAGCTCGCGGCGGCGTCTCGGCGGCGCACGTCGTACCTCAACCGCACCGACGCCTACCTGGCCCTGCATGAAGCGCGCGCGTTGTTCGCGCTCGGGCGCGGCGACCGCGCCATCGAGGCGCTCGTCCCAATCAGCACGATGGCGGGCATCGACCCGGCGTTTCGTATCGCGCTGCTCCGTGCGGAGATCCACGGGGATCCCGGCGAAGCCCACCGGGTGTGGGATCGAAACCCCGCCGTCCACGGCTCGATGCTCGCGCGCGCCTTGCTCGAGCGGACCTTGTTCGCGGTCGGCGGGCCGCCGTCGCCGCCGCCGTTCGGGGTTCCCTACTTTGTAACCACCTCACATTGGGAGGCCGGGCTCCGGCTCCCCTATTGAGCGGCCCATTGTCAAGTAGCGAACAAGACTCTGCCAACATACGAACCACACTCGCCGACTTTACCGACTCGACGGTGTTGCTGCGGACCGTCGAGCGATGCGTGCTCACCGGGACGGTGCCGGCGCCGGACTTGGTGCGCCTCGCGGACAACCCGCTGGGCGCCGACCTGGCGAACGTGTCGCTGCGGCACGGCGTGCGCACGGTGATCGACGCGGGGCCGGCGGCGCCGGGCGCCCCCCTGCCCGACCTGATCGCGAGCGGGTCCCCCCACCTGCCGCGGAAGTACCTCGAGTGGGCACAGGAGGTGCTGTCCCGCGCGCTCGACCGGCCGATCGCAACCCACGCGCCGGTCGACGAGCTGCTGCGCGCGCTCGT
>CAIUDO010000274.1 GCA_903897935.1 uncultured Pseudomonadota bacterium | reverse complement strand
GCCGCCGAGGTGCGCGTCGACCGCACCGCGCGCGCCGCGCCAGAGCCCGCCGTCGACGACGCGCCCCCGCCGCCGCCCCCGGCGCCCGTCGGACCGCCCGGATGGGTCACCTTGGCGACGCAGCCGGCCGCCGAGGTCTACGTCGACGGCCAATACCTGCGCACCGTGCCCGTTGTTCGGTACGAGCTCACGCCGGGCATTCACACCATCACGTTCGTGGCGCCAGACGGTCGCACGAAGACGTTCGATCTCGAGGTCACCAGCGACAAAGAGGTGCGCCGCCTGTGGGACTTCGACCGGGCGGAGTTCCGCCGCTGATCACGAACGCCGCCGCCCGCTACGCCGACTTGTGTTGGATCATCCGGCCAAAGAGCAACCGCCGCTCATCAATGGCTATCCGACGGTTCGACGGCTAGACTGGCGGCGTTCGGAGCCCCACCGCCCGAGCGGCACCGGAGCACGTAATGTCGGTCGGTCGTTTCGCGCTGTCGGCCGGCGCCGCTACCCTCGTCAGCCGTGTGACGGGCATGGCGCGCCAGATCATCTTCGCCGCGGTGTTCGGTGCGGGCGTCGAGAGCGACGCGTTCATGGTGGCGTCGCGGGTGCCCAACGTGTTCCGCGACCTGTTCGCCGAAGGGTCGATGGCGAGCGCGTTCATCCCGAACTTCGCCAAGACCGCCGAGGACGAGGGGCTCGCCAGCGCGTGGGCGCTCGCGAACGCGCTGCTCGGGTTCTTGCTCATCGCGCTCGGTGTCGTCACCGCCACCACAATCGTGTTCGCCGACGCGTGGGTGTTCGCGTTCGCCGCCGGCTTCCGAGACACCCCCGGCAAAGCCGAGCTCGCCGCGACCCTCGTGCAGGTCATGGCGCCGTTCCTGGCGTGTGTGAGCCTCGCGAGCTTGTTCGGCGGCATGCTCAACGTGCGAGGGTCGTTCTTCTTGCCTGCCGTGGTGCCCGCGATCGGCAACCTCGCGGTCATCGTCGGGTGCCTGCTCCCCGCGAGCGCGCACGCCGCGCTCGGCCTCGACCCGCTGATGACGGTGACGGTGGCCACCGTGCTCGGGGGCGCCGCGATGTTCCTGGCGCAGTACCCGGCGCTCCGTCGCCACGGGTTCCGGTTTCGCCCGACCCTGCGCCGCCACCCGGCCCTCGGGCGGCTGGTGCGCTTCTTGGGGCCAGCGCTCATCGGCATCGGCACCATCCAGGTTGGGATCGTAGTGGATCAGCAGCTCGCGTCAGGGTTCTCCGACGGCGCGACGAGCTGGTTGGAGTACTCGTTCCGCCTCGTCCAGCTGCCGATGAACCTGTTCGCGGGATCGGTGGCCGTCGCGAGCCTCGCGGTGCTGTCGACCGAGGTCGCGCGTGGGCACCACGAGCGGGCGCGCGCCACGTTGGCCGACGCGGTGGGGCTCACCGTGTTCCTCACCGCGCCCACCATGGTCGCGATGCTGGGGTGGGCCGAGCCGATCACGCGCCTGTTCTACGAGCGCAACGCGTTCGATGCCGCCGCGACCGCCGGCACTTCGTGGATGCTGCAGTGCTACGCGCTCGGCACCCTCGCGTTCTGCGTGCACCGCGTCGTGGTGCCGTCCTTCTACGCGTTCGGGGACCCGTGGAGCCCGATGGTGCTCTCGATCGGCACGATCTTGCTGAAGATCCCGGTCGCGTTGTGGTGGACGTCCGAGGGCATGTTCGGCGTCGGCGGGATCCCGCTCGCCCACGCCGCCGTCGCGACCGCCGAGGTGCTCGCGATGGCGTTCCTGCTCGGGCGCCGCGCGGGCGGGTACGGCGCGCCGTTCTGGAAGGACCTCGCCAAGATCACGGTCGCGAGCTTGGTGATGGCGGCAGCCGGCATCGGCGTGCGGCAAGCGCTCCCGGGCGGGCTCCTGCTCGATCTGGCGTCGTTGGCGGTGGGCGGGGTCGTCTACTTCGTCGTCGCTGGGCTGCTCGGCTTGCGCCAGGTGCGCGAGGTCGTCGCGCGGCTCCCGCTGCCGGGTCGTGGCCCGCGGGGGCTGCCGCCGCACATCGACGAGGGCACACGCGCCGCCTTGTCGGTGGTCGCGTCGGGGCCGTCCGGGGCACCCGTGCAAGACGGCGACGCGTGGATCATCCCGATCCCGTCGGGCACCGCGCGCCTCACCGCGGAGGACGGCGTGCTCG
>CAIUDO010000273.1 GCA_903897935.1 uncultured Pseudomonadota bacterium | reverse complement strand
CGGGCCCGACGCGGAGCGCCTGCTCGGGCTGCGCGACGCGCTCGCGCCGGACGCGTGGGTGCGCCTCGCGGCGGACCGCGCGGGGCTGCCCGACGCGCCCCACCAGCCCGACGAGGTGTGGTCTGCCGAGGAGGTCATCGCTGCGCGCGAGCGTGGTGACAGCGGTGCGGCAGAGGTTCTGCGTGCCACCCGCGATGCCCTGATATACGGTCATTTGGGCCACTGGTTGGAGTCACCGCTGGGTCGCGAGGCAGCCTCGTGGCTGGCGTCGCATGTGGAGCGGGATCCTCATGAGCACGGGCAAGGGCGCGGATCTCGCCGCCGAGGTGGCGAAGCGAGCTAGCTTCGAGGTGTTCCCGCGCGTCGCCGCCGAGGTGCACCGCGCGGTCGTGCGCACCGCCGCGACGGTCCGCGATCTCGAGCACGTGGTCCGGCAAGACCCGTACCTGGCGCAGATGGTGCAGGTTCGTGGGGCGCAGACGCCGATGTCCGGGCGGGGCGCCGGGCTCAAGGAGGCGATCCTGAGCATGGGGCCGCAAGCCGTGCGCGACCTCGCGCTCACGCTCGGCTTCGCGCGTAGCGCCGGGCAGGCCGAGGGGCGGGCGCGTCGCTACTGGCAGCACGCGCTTCGGACGGGTTGCATCGCCGACGCCGTGGCGGTCGAGCACCGCGTGCGTCGGGCCGACGCGTTCACGGCCGGGGCGCTGCTCGACTTTGGCGTGCTCGCGATGCTCTTGTGCGGTCCACCCGATTACGTCGCGCTGATCGACGAGGTCGGCGTCAGCATGTTCGGCCTCGAGACGCGCGAGTGGGATCACTACGGGTTCGATCACGCGCAGGTCGCCGACTTGATCGCCCGCTACATGGACTTTCCGCCGTACGTCTCGCAGGTCATCCTGGAGCACCACACGCAGTCGACGTCGGTGCTGGGCGACGTCGCGGCCGCGGCGAGCGCGATGGACATCTCGATGCGGATGGGCCTCCCGCCGATGGACGCCGCCGACGACGCGCTCTCCCGCTTGCGCCCGTATCGGCTGCACCTGACCGTCGAGGAGCTCGCGCGCTGCGGCACGCTCGGGGCCGAGGCCGCGGCGTCGTTTCAGGCGCAGGTGGGCGGCTTCTCGGTCTGACGTCAGCGCGGGCCGAAGAACATCGACGCGCCCGGGAACAAGCCGCGCACGACGGCGTCTCCGTACAAGACATAGGTGAGCGTCGACAGCGCGAGCAACGGCCCGAGCGGCAGGTAGGCGCGCCGCCGGGTGGCCACGAGGTGCACCACGCCGTGCACGGAGGCCGCCACCGACGCGAGCAGCATGATGATCAGCGTCGCCGGGATCGCGCCTACGAACGACGCGATCATCGTGATCAGCTTGACGTCCCCCCAGCCGAGCCCGTCGTGGCCGAGCGCCCACCGCGCCATCACCGCGACCGTCGCGAAGAACGCGCCGACGGCCGCCGCGGACACGATCGACGTCAACGGGGACACCACCAGCCAGTCGTCGACGCCCAGCCACGCGAGCAGCGCCGCCCCGGCGACGCCGAACGGCACCGCGTAGATGCTCGTCTCGTTGGGGATGATCCGGTGCCCGAGGTCGGTGTACGCGGCGACGATCATGCACCCGATGAGGCCGAGGTGCACCGCCCACAGCGCGAAGTGCGGCAGGTCGAGCTCGGCGGTGCTCGGGATGAACCGGTGGAACAACAGGAGGCCCACCAGACCGCCCAACAGCTCGACGAGGGGCGCGCGCGCCGGGATGGCTGCGCCGCAGTCACGGCACCGACCGCGCAGCAACAACCACGAGAGGACCGGCACGTTGTCGTACGGGCGCACCGGGCGCCCACACGACGTGCACGCGCTGCCCGGCCACACCACCGAGCGGTCCTCCGGCATGCGGTCGATGCACAAGTCGAGGAACGACCCGATGACGAGGCCGATCGCGACCGCGAACGACCCGCCGATGGCGTACGCGACGGCGTCGGGCGCCATCAGGCCCCGACCGCCCGCCACAACGAAGCGATGACCTGCTCGCGCTCGGCCCCGGTGAGGCGCTCGTGTACGGGCAGCGCGAGCAGCTCGGGCGCGAGGCGATCGGCGACCGGGGTGTCGGTGATGCGCGCGCGGCCGTCGCGTAAGACGGGCTGCTGGCCGAGCGTCCACGGGTAGTACGCCATCGCCCCGACGCCGTCGCGCTGGAGCGCCGCGAGCACGCGGTCGCGCTCGGGCACCCGCACGATGTACTGGTGCACGGGCGACCCGACGTCGCGCGGGAGGGGGCGCACCGAGGCCGGCAGCGCGGCGTCGTACTCGGCGGCGTGGGCGCGGCGGGCGGCGACCCACGCGGGCAGGTGGGGGGCGATCGCGAGCAGCACCGCGGCTTGGATCGCGTCGAGCCTGGTGTTTCGCCCGACGACCCCATCGACCGACTCGTGCCAGTGCGCGATGCCCTTGAGCATGCCGTGGCTGCCGAGCCACCGCACGCGGTCGAGCACCTCCGGGTCGTCGGCGAGCACGAAGCCGCCATCGCCGGCCGCGCCCCACGTCTTCGTGGGGTAGCACGACACCGCGCTCGTGACGCCGTGCACCACCGGCAGGTCGGCGCCGACGGCCTGAGCGGCGTCGTCGACGATGGCCACCCCGACGTCGGGCGCGGCGGCGCGGTTGCCGTACAGGTGCACCGGCATGATCGCGCGCGTACGCGCCCCGACGGCGCGCGCGGCCGTCG
>CAIUDO010000272.1 GCA_903897935.1 uncultured Pseudomonadota bacterium | reverse complement strand
GCCGACCTGCCGGTGCTCGCCCCACACCTGCGCGTACAGGTAGAACCGCGGCGCGTCGTCGCGCACGAGCACGCCGGCGGCTTCGAGCGCGACGAGGTTCTCGCGGGCCTTGGCGTACGCGACGTCGGAGTGGGCGTCGGTCCCGGCGGGCAGGTCCACCTCGGAGCGCGTGACCCGCACGAAGCTGTTGCGCTCGACCGCGATGGCGCGCGCTTCATCTTCGGACAACACGTCGTACGGGGGAGCGATCACGGACGCCGCGAGATCGTCGCGCGGACGGAGCGCGCGAAAGGGGACAACGTCGGCCATGCGGACCTCCAACGGAAGCCGCCCCGTGTAACGACACCGTGGGCGCGCCGCACGGGTGGACCCGGGGCCCGCGTCGCGGTACCGTCTCGGCCCCGAGGAGCAGGACATGGCGCTGGATTGGATCGCCAACCTCTTTCAGTCGGAGCAGACCCGCGGCTTGAGCGGTGGCCAGGCAGCCGCGCTCGCGCTCGACGAGTCGAATCCGTACTACAACTTCCGCCTTCGGCGGCACACCTGCGACGGCGACCTGGTCGCGGATCCCTCGTTGATCTGGTACACGTCGCCGCTGGTCAAGCGGCGCGCCGGCCTCGGCACCCACGTGGCCTCGGAGATGTCGGCGGGCGTCGCCGGCTTCGTCGACGCGCTCATCGTGTTGTCGGCGGCCGACTTCGACCGGGCCGAAGACACCGAGATGCCGTGGCTCGAGACGTTGCCCGGCTTGATGCGGGACCAGTTCGACCAGATGTGCCAGCGCGAGCGGCTGTCGCGCCGGTTCCCCAAGCGGCGCCTGGGCTTCCGCGTCTTGTGCGACGGCGGGCCCGAGATGGGCGGCCACCGCTTCGACCTGCAGCCCGGCACCTTCATCACCGGCTTGTTGCCGAACCTGTACACCGGGCCCGTCGAGACGAGCCGGGCGCTCGTGACCGTGCACGCGTCCATCCCTGGCGCGTGGGCCGGCTGGCGCGAGGTCGCCCGCCTGTACGACGACCAGATCGTCGCCACCCTCGGCGCCCATTGGCTCGACAACTTCCAGCACCCGCGCTTGCGGGAAGCGGCGTTGTACCGGATCCAACGGGGCCCTGACGGCCGCTTCGTACACGTGGTCAGCCCGGACCTGCAAGACCGGTATCAGCTCGTCACGCGCACCCAGGGCACGGTGACCACGAGCACCCTCGCGACCCGCCAGGGCGACGTGCTCGCCCACATCGTGCTCGAGCTGGCCGACGAGCCGCTGGAGACGGGCGCGGCGCCCTCGATCTCGCCGCCGATGCTGAGCGGGCCCCGCACGCTCCAGCCGGACTCGCCGCGCAACCGGGTCGTCTCGCTCCAGGAGCGCGGCGCGCTGTTGCAGCGCGTGCACTTCGGCGCGTTCATGGAGGGCTACGACGTCTACCTCGGCACGCGCGGCGAGCTCGGCACCGCGGTCGACGAGAAGGCCGCCACGTTCGAGGTGCGCAAGAAGGGCGTGCAGCTCGTCGCGCACGTCCCCGGCGTCGAGGTCGGCGGCCAGTCGATCCCGCCCGGCAGCTCGGTCGCGCTCGAGGGCGACACCGTCGTGCTCGCGGCGTCCGAGCGCTTCGAGTACCGCGATCTGCGCGGCATCAGCGCCGAGGGCTGGCCGTACGTGGGCGAGATCCGCCGGCCCGCGTCGGCGACCTACCTCGCGTGGGGCGAAGAGCACAAGGTCGGCCGCGCCCGAGAGTGCCGGGTCACCCTGCCCGACGAGCCGCGGAACGACAACATCCGCTGGAAGAAGTCGGTCGGCGACGGCAGCACGATCCGCGCCCGCAGCGGCAACATCCCGAAGTCGCGGTTCTACATCGACTCGATCATGGTGGCCTCCGAGCACGCCGCGCTCGACCTGCGCGGCGACGTGCCCCGCCTCGTGACCACCGCCCGTCAGTGCTTCTGCTACGTGCGCCGCGGCGACGAGGTGACCGCGCTGCACCCCGCCGAGGTCGAGGTCGGCCCGCACGCCGCGCCGCTCAACCCCGGCGACGAGGTCTTGATCGGGAACTGCTTGTTCCAGATCGGCTTCCCGCCGCGCGACGCCGCGGTGCCCCCCGCCTCGGCGCCGATGTTCACCGTCCAAAGCGACGAGACGCCGCCCCCTGCCCCGGTCGCCGCGCCGCCCCAGCCGGTCGCGCCCGCCAAGCCGGTCACCGCGCCGCCCCCTCCCGCGTGGGACGCACCCGACGCGGATGACCAGACCGATCCGCGCGGCCTGCCGACGGTCCCGCGGCCCGCGGTCACCGCGTGGGACGACGAGGAGGACGAAG
>CAIUDO010000271.1 GCA_903897935.1 uncultured Pseudomonadota bacterium | reverse complement strand
GTCCCGGCGGCGGGGGGGCGCTCCCGGCGTGCGTAGGGGCGCGATTCATCGCGCCCGCGCGATGTCGTCGAGCGGCCGGAGACGCAGGTCCCGGCGGCGGGGGGGCGCTCCCGGCGTGCGTAGAGGCGCGATTCATCGCGCCCGCGCGGTGTCGTCGAGCCGCCCGGTGACGCAGGTCGTCGGACACCGGCGTGCGTAGCGCGCGATTCATCGCGCCCGCGATTCATCGCGCCCGCGCGTTGTCGTCGCCCCTCCCGTGCCGTGACCCGCGCCCGGTCAAGCGCGGCGGCGGCGCGTGGTCGCGACGGCGGCGGCGAGCGCGAGCGCCATCGACGCGGATCGACCGCCGGCGGCGCACCCTCCGCACGGCCGATAGTCGAGGACGCCGGTGTCGACGGGATCAGCGCCGGTCGGGGCCGCCGCGGTGTCGACGGGGTCGGGGTCGGGGTCGGGCTCGGTCTCGCCGGGGCCGGTTTCGGCTGGCCCTCCGGTGTCGTCGGTGTCGCCGGTGTCGGTGGGGGTACCGGTGTCTCCGGTGTCGGGCGGCGACGCGGGGTCGGCCACCGCCGCCTCCAACCACCCGATGGTGTCCTCCGCCGAATAGCGCGCCCCCCACGCCGCCATCCAGCCGTCGGTCGCGCTGGCCGTGGACGCCTCGATCAAGAGATCGCCCGTGATCGGGCTCGCATAGAGCAGGTCGAGGTGGGACAAGTCGGCGGTGTGGCTGTCGACCACCGACGCCCCGCGCGCGATCAAGCCGTCCGCGAACGACGCGCTCGACGCGAACACGAGCCCGTCGCTCACGCCCGTGACCTCGCCGAGCACCAGCTTGCCGTCGGCCAGACCTTGCAGCTCCGACGGCTCGAAGCCGTGCGGGATCCAGCCGCCTTCGACGAGGCCGTCGACGAACGCGCCCCAGTCCTCGGCGGTCGCGTCCGGCAACGACCACGTCTGGTTGTAGAGGTTGACCGACAGCTCGTCGGTGCCGTTCGGCATGAGCGGGTGGGTGCCGGCGAGCAAGTACACGTCGACGCCCGGGTCCACGCCGGACGTCGCGAGGCGCGCGATGAGGTCACCGCCCGCGGCGATCGCGGCGTCGATGCCGTCGGACTTCGAGAAGAAGCCGGTTCCTCCCTCGTAGGTCGTGTACCAGTCCGTCTGCAGGGCGTAGCCGTCGAGCGACGCTTGCGAGCCGGGGAGGGGGTACGGCTGCCGCGCGAGCAGCTGGCGGTGCCCGGGGAACAGATCGCCGCCCGACGCCAAGAAGTCTTGCGCGACGAGGCTGTCGTTGACCGAGGGCAGCCCGGCGCCGTAGGGGTACCAGGTGTTCCAGGAGGTGGGCGCGAGCGCGGTGTCCGCCTCGAGGCCGAACAGGTTCATGTTCGGCCAGCGGAACGCGGTGTCGATCCCGGACATCGGCGCCGCGATGAGGACGAGGCGCCGCACGTCGCCCCGGTATCGGGTGCCGGCGGCGCTGTACGCCGGTGAGCCCCAGTCCGCGGCGGCGTGGTTCGACGTGTAGAGGGTGGCTGCGATGCCCCCCTTCGAGTGAGCGACAAGATCGACCTGGGCGGCCCCGGTGCGCTCTTTGATCCGGGCGATCGCGTCGGCCACGAGCTCGGCCTGCATGAACACGTCGCCGTGCGGGTGGGCGAACGTGAGCGCGTAGACGGGCCGGTTCAGCTCGTCCATGTGGGTGGCCATCGTGATGAAGCCGCGGCTCGCGTTGTCGCCCGCGCCGGGCACGAACAGGATCGGCGTGCCGGTGGCGATGGTCTCGCGCGGGCCCATGTGCAGCAGCGCGAGGGCGCTGTGCGGCGTGCTGGTGCCGAAGCAGGTGTCGATGTGCGGCGCCCACCACGCGTCGGCCGGCCACGCGGTGGCGCTGTTGAACTGCTCCTGGGTGAACAGCAAGCGATCCGGGTCTTCCAAGCGCTCGATCAAGCTCCACAACTTGACGTCGCCATCGACCGTCCACGTCTCGTCGCCGCTGAACGACGCCGCCGGGCGGGTGGCGTCGAAGCCCGTGGTGGCCGACGCCGCGCGGGCGGCGACCAAGAAGAACAGGAGACCGGCACGCATCGGCGCCTCCGATCTCCTGCTATTCGATGCTGTGTCGCAGCGCAACGCGCTGCTACGCAGCAACAACGCGCCGCGGGTTGGAGGCGAGCATCAGGAGGACCGAGACGCCGAACAGCGGGACCCACCCCACGAGCGAAGCGCCCAAGAACGCCAACAAGAAGGAGAAGATGCCGATGGCCTCCGCCATCGCGCAGCGCATGAGGAACCGCGGCATCTCCGGCACGTTCTTCAGGATCATGGGCGTGAGCGCCCACACCACGGCCGTCGTGAGGGCGCAGGCGTACATGACCAACAGCAGCGCCGCGTCGATGGGCCCCGGGCCGCCCAGCGCGACGCCGAGGCCCGCGTAGATGAGGAGGCTCACCAAGAACGCGCCCCACATGATCCAGGTCTGTTGCTTGTTGTTCCTGGAGCTTTGTTGGTCGTTGTTCACGGACTCCTCCTGGCGTTGTGTGGGTTACCGGCTCGAGCGAGGTGGACGTGTGGCCCTTGATGGTAACCGCCGCGTTGGCGGCCGACGTCGCTGGTTCGTCCGATCACCCGGTGGTCAGCCGGTTCCAGGGCGCCGAGATCATCGGGTATCGGCAAGACGCGTTCGCCCGGTACGTGATCCCGTTGTCGACCGTCGATTGGAACGCCGGCCCGGAGCAGAGCGAGGCGGTCGAGGGCCGGGTCACCCGGATCATGTACGCGGTGCCGAAGGGCACGTCGGCGATCGAGGTCGGTCGCAGCTACGCGTTGGCCCTCGACGCGGCCGGGTTCGACGCGGTGTGGTCGTGTGAATCGGCCGCGTGTGGGCCCGGGTTTCGGCGCTTGGACACTTTCCAGCCCGAGCTGGTGGTCAACGCGATCCGTGGTCGCGTTCGGGATCAGCAGTTCCTGACCGTTCGCAGCGCGCGCGAAGGCGGTGAGGTCCGGGTCTCGGTGTTCGCTGCGGTGCATGAGAGCCCGTTGCCCTGGCTGATGGAGCGGGTGGTCGTCGAGGTGGACGTCGTCGAGGTCGGGTCGCTGGTCGCCGGCAAGGTAGACGCCGACGCCGACGCGATGTTGCAGCAACTGTCGGAGACGGGCCGCGTCGCGCTGTACGGGATGTACTTCGACACCGGGAAGGCAGTCCTGACGCCCGCTTCCGAGCCTACGCTCACCGACGTCGTCGCGCTGCTCAACGGCAACCCGGGCCTGTCGCTCTACGTCGTCGGGCACACCGACATGGTCGGATCGTTATCGAGCAACCTCGACTTGTCCCAACGGCGCGCCGCGGCAGTGGTCGACGCGCTCGTCGCGGCGGGCATCGCGCGCGGCCGGCTCGAGGCGTACGGCGCCGGGCCGGTCGCGCCGGTCGCGGAGAACGTGACGGAGGCGGGGCGGGCGCGGAACCGGCGGGTGGAGCTCGTCGTCCGGTGACGCCGCCGCCCGTCGACGTCGACGCCCCGTACGCCGTGGTGCTGGGGGTCGCCCAAGACGCGGGTCACCCGCAGGCCGGCTGCACCCGCTCATGCTGCGCCGCAGCATACGACGATCCGTCGCGGGGCCATCGGGTGTCGAGCGTGGGGCTGGTGGACGGGGAGCACCGCGTCCTGCTCGACGCGACCCCCGATCTGACGGCGCAGTTGCACGCGCTCTCGCCAACCGGGCGGATCGACGCGATCTTGCCGACGCATGGGCATATCGGTCATTACACCGGTTTGATGTACCTCGGGCGCGAGGCGATGGGCGCGGCCGGGGTGTCGGTGTTCGCCATGCCGCGTATGCGCGCGTTGCTGACCGACCATGCGCCGTGGTCTCAGCTCGCCGCGCTCGGCCAGATCGTGCTGCAGCCGCTCGTCGCCGGGCAGTCGGTCCAGGTGTCTCCTCGACTTCGGGTCACGCCGTTCCTGGTGCCGCACCGTGACGAGTTCACGGAGACGGTCGGGTTCCGCGTGGATGGCCCGAGCCGATCGTTGGCGTACGTACCGGACATCGACAAGTGGTCGAAGTGGGACGTCGCGGTCGAGCAGCTCGTCGCGTCGGTCGACGTGGCCCTGCTCGACGGCACGTTCTTCGCGGACGGCGAGATCAGCCGGGACATGGCCGAGGTCCCGCACCCGTTCGTCGTCGAGACGCTCGCTCGGTTCGCGGACGATCCGTCGGAGGTGCGCGCCCGTGTGCACCTCATCCACCTCAACCACACGAACCCGCTGCTCGATCCGACGTCAGAGGCGTCCGCGGCGGTCCGCGCGGCGGGGATGCGCGTCGCGGAGGAGGGAGATCGTCACGGTCTGTAGGCTCACGGGCTTACCCTGGCTCGGCGCAACGCCGATCGCTTAGCCGAGAAAGGGCGGAGCAATCAGCGATCAGGTATCAGCCTTCAGCTCCGGCGGGAGG
>CAIUDO010000270.1 GCA_903897935.1 uncultured Pseudomonadota bacterium | reverse complement strand
TCGCGGCGTCGAGCAGCCCGTCGCTGTCGACGTCGAACACGTCCGCCGCCGTGATCGCGGCGCCCGGAGCGAGCACCCGCGACACCCCCGACGCGTCCGACCACCAGACGGTGTCTTCGCCGACCACCACCAGCCCGTGCGACGCCGCCAGCACGTCGACCACCGAACCGGGCGACGCCGCGCCGCGCGACCACCCGAACCCCGCCCACGTGGACGCGTACGCAGCGACCGTGACCACCTCGGCTCCGCCGCTCAGCACGTGCACACCGGGCGTCTCGAGCACGAGCGCCCCGTACCCGTTCGCGTCGAGCGTGACTTCGACCATCGAACCGTCGACGTCCACCTGGACCGGCGCGCCGGGGACGGTCGCCCCAGCGGCGTCGACGCCCCGTACCCGCACGGTGACGGGCACGTTTCCGCTCGCCGCTACGACCTCGAACCCAGCAGCGGTCCCGCGCGGGGTCACGACCAGCTCGGCGGTCAGCGGGCCGGTGTCGACTTCCAAGTTCCGGCACGCGAGCGCCAGCAGCAGCACGGGCATCAGCATGGCCTCCTTGGCCCAGTGTACCCCGCGCGGCGGCGCGCGCGGCTCCGCGCGCCCTCCCCGCGAGGCCCGTTTCGTGTACCAAAGTGCTGTCACCGATTAACAAGCCGGCGTGCGGCGCCACCGCGAGTCCGGTACGTCTACGCTCGGTCGGAGGCATCATGTTCACGACGTTGTTCGCGTTGGCCCTCGCTGCGCCGTCTTTCGCGCAAGACCCGAGTGATCCGGCGGAGCCGAAGACGCGCCCGGCGGACCCCCCAGCCGATGCCCCAACCGCCGACCCGCCTGCCCCGGCCGAGCCGCCCGCGGAGGCAGACCCGGCGGAGAAGGCGCGCCCAGCAGAGCCGGCGCCGGAAGACGCCGCCAAGGAGCGCCCGCCGGAGCCCGCCGCCGCCCCGGAGCCCGCCACCGTCGTCGCGCCCGCCGCCGAGCCCACGCTCGAGGCCGCCGCCGCCGTCTCGGTCGACGCATTGTTCGAGCAAATGGACGATCTGCCGCCCACCCGCACCACCGACCTCTCGGTCGGCGTGTTGTTCGGTCAGATGCCGTACTGGAACGAGCTCACGCCGTTTTGGCCCGGCATCGCGATCCGGTACACGGCGGGCGCCGTCGCTGGCGGCGACACCCGCATCGGCGGCGGCGCTCAAGTGTCGCTCGAAGGCCCGTTCCCCGAGCACTACATGATCGGCCTCGAGCCCATGTTCGTCATCGACTACATCCCGGGGCCGTTCCAGGTAGGCGGCACCGTCGGCGTCGGGGTCAACGTGTACGGCGAGGCCGATCTGCGCGGCGCGAACGCCACCTTCGGCGCGTCCCCGGCCGTCGCGGCGCACTTCGGGTACTCGCAGCCGATGAGCCGCTTGAGCCGCCGGTTCTACGTGCTCGCCGAGCCCAAGGTCCGCTACGACGGTTCCCAAACCAGCTTCTCGGCGATGTTGCTCATCGGGCAAGGCCGCGGGTCCTGACCGGCGGAACCGCCGGCGCGCCCCGGTGTCGACCGCGACATGCTGGTCTCCCTGCTCGCGCTCGCGCACGCCGCCACCATCGAGCAGTCGTGGCCGCCCCCCGACGGCTACGCCCGCGTCCCTGCCGGACCGTTCGCCGCGTGGGTGCAGGCGCTCGAGGTGCGCGACGGCCCGATCTACACGCACGACGGCCGGGTGGTCGGGCACCGCGGCCAGCCCGTCGTGTTGCCGCTCGTACCTGGTGATCTGCAGCAGTGCGCCGATTCGGCGATCCGCTTGCGCGCCGAGTGGCTCCGCGCCAACGGCCACCCGGTGGTGTTCCACGCCACCTCGGGCGACCCGATCCCGTGGGCCCGCTTCCAAGCCGGTGAGCGACCGTACGTGGCGGGTTCGGGCCTGGCGTGGACGGCGGGCGGTACGCGCACCTGGGACGGGTACCTGACGGCCGTGTTCACCTGGGCGGGAACGCGCTCGTTGCACCTCGACACCGTGCCCACCACCACGCCGGAGCCCGGGGACCTGGTGGTCGCGCCCGGGTCCCCGGGGCACGCGATCGTCCTGCTGGACGTCGCGACGGGCCCCGGCGGGACCGTCGTGCTCGTGGGCGAAGGCTACATGCCGGCGCAGGACCTGCACGTCGAGGAGGGCCCCATCGACGGCTGGTGGCCGTGGCGCGACGGGGTCACCCTGGCGCACTGGGCGATGCCCGCCTCCGGCCTCAGGCGCTTCCCGGCCCCGTAGTCGCCCCGAGCAGCAACCCGAACGCGGCGGCGAGCGCGTTCTCGCCGAGGGCGGCCTCCACCTCGGCGTCGTCTTCGCCCCCGACGAACCGCTCCAGGCGTGCGCGCGCGGTGTCCGACAACGGCGCCGTCAGCACCAGGGCCTCCTCCTGGACGGCCGGAGCAGCCTCGATCGACGGCGGCGCGCCGACCGCGACGACGCGGCCCCGATCCCGCAGCCGCGCCCGGCGCCGGTCCTCGAGGTCCCGCCATGGACGCGTGTTCTCGACGTGGACCGCCTCTACCCGACCCTTTCGCGCCGCCCACACACCGAACTCACGCACGGCCATGTGCTCGGGCGCGTGCGCGTCAGTGCTCACCACCAGCCGGACGCCGGCCGAGACGGCCGCGCGGCACACCTGGCCGTCGAGGTCCATCCGCTTCGGGCTGCCGTTGACCTCGAGCGCGACGTCGTACCGGCGGGCGGCGTCGAACAGCCGGTCGAAGTCGAGCCCGTACCCGTCACGCTCCCCGAGCATCCGCCCGGTGGGGTGCCCGATCACGTCGACGAGGCCGGTCTCCATCGCGCGGATCAGCCGGTCGGTCATCGTGCGGGCGTCCTGGTCGAACGCGACGTGTACGCTGCCGACCACCCCAGTCGCAGCCGGCGAGCACCACCGGATCGAGGTCGAGCGAGCCGTCGGCCAGGATATCGCACTCGATCCCCGAGAAGACGCGCAGGTCCCCCCGCCGGTCCTCGAGCGCGCGCAGCCGTTGCCGCTGCAACAACAGACGATCCTCGTCGAGCCCGCGCGCGATGGTCAGCGACTTGCTGTGGTCGGTGATCGCCAGGTAGTCGAGGCCGATGCGTCGCGCGGAGGCGGCCATCTCGTCCGCGCTCGCCCGCCCGTCGCTGTCGACGGTGTGCATGTGCAGGTCGCCGCGTAGATCCGACGCTTCGAGCAGCACGGGAAGGCGGCCCGCCGCGGCCTCCTCGATCTCACCGGTGTCTTCGCGCAGCTCGGGCGGGATCCACGGCAAGCCGACCGCGCTGTAGACGAGCTCTTCGCGCGGGCACGGGTCGATCAGCGCGTCGTCGTCCTTCCGGTAGACGCCGGTGTTCCGGATGCGCACGTCGTACCGGGTGAGCCCACGCGCGCGGATGCCGACCACGTGTAACGGCGACCCGCTGAAGTCGTGCAACCCGGCGCCCCAGCTCTGTGGTGGGACGACGCGCAGATCCACCACGTGGCCCGAGTACAAGCCGACCTGGCACATCCCGCGGCCGCGCGCCCGTACGTCCGCGACGCCGGGAAGCTGGACGAACGCCGCCACCGCCGCGTCGAGGTCGCTCGCGGCCGCCACACAGTCGAGGTCGCCGACCAGCGGCGACCGCCGCCGCGCGCTGCCCGTGATCTCCGCGTGCCACACAGACGGATCCGCCCGCAGCCCCTCGACGAGGGCGCCACCGACCCGAAGCGCCGTCGACAAGCGCATCTTGGCCGGCTTCGCCCGCCAGCGCGCGATCGCCTCCAGCAGCTTCTCCTGGACCGCCGCCCCCAACGACGGCACCCCGACCAACGCGCCCGCCCGGCACGCTGCCTCCAGCGCGTCGACCGACGTGATGTTCATCCGCCGCACCAGCGTGCGCGCCCGCCGCGGCCCAATCCCGTGGATCTCGAGCAGCTGCCGGACGCCCGGCGGCATCTGCAGGCGCAGCCGGTCGAGGTCGGTGCACGACCCGCGGTCGAGGATCTCCTTGATGCGAAACAGGCTCCCTTCGCCGATCCCGCGCTGCTTGTGCAGGGTGCCGTGGCGCAGCATCACCGCCGCGGGCTCGGGCAGCCGCTCGATGACCTCTGCGGTGCGACGAAACGAACGGATCCGGTGCCCGTCCCCACCCCGGATGTCTTCGAGATCGGCCAGCTCTTCGAAGATCTCGGCGATGTCCTTGTTGGTCCGCTGATTCAACCGGCGTTCCTTCGGCGACCGCCCGGCGGGGGAATCCCCCGTGTCAGGGACGTGTCGCGACAGGCACGATATAACCGCCCGGTCGGAGGATCCCGCATGCGGACCGCGCTCGCCCGCCCCTTGTTCCTGCTTGCGCTCGCCTCGTGCAAGAGCGACGGAGGCGTCAAGGTCTACAACACGCCTCCCGGCGTGAGCTTCGTCGCCCCGGCCGACGGCAGCACCACCAACCAGGGCGCCGCGGTCGCGTTCGACGCCGTCGTCGACGACGCGCAAGACAGCCCCGACGCCCTGCTGCTCACCTGGACCAGCGACCTCGACGGCGTCTTGCTCGCCGACGATCACGCCGACGCCGACGGGCGGGCGTCGTTCACCACCGCCAACCTGCTGCCCGGCACCCACGTCATCGAGCTCACCGCCACCGACAGCTCGGCCGCGTCGGGGTCCGACGCCCTCAGCCTCGAGGTGGTCGGCCAGCCCGACGCGCCCTCGATCGAGATCCTGTCCCCGGTCCGGACGGACGAAGCGTGGGAGGGCGTACCGTTCCCGCTGGAGGCGATCGTCAGCGACCCGCAGGACCCGCCGGAGTCGCTGATCGTCGAGATCACCTCCGATCTCGACGGCCTCCTGTGTGAGCCGGTGCCCGGCGCCGACGGCCTCGTCGCGTGCGACGTCGTGCTCTCCGTCGGCGACCACCTGCTCACCTTCTCCGCGCTCGACTCCGACGGCATGCTCGTCGAGGCCACCGCCGACCTCGAGGTCATCCCCGGCGCCCTCACCGACGACGACCTCGACGGCTACACCGAGTCGGAGGGCGACTGCAACGACGGCGAGCCCGCCGTGCACCCCGGCGCCGCCGAGCTGCCGAACGGCGTCGACGACGACTGCGACGGCGTGACCGACGAGGGCACCAACCTCTACGACGACGACGGCGACGGGTTCACCGAGGGCGCCGGCGACTGCGACGACGCCGACGCCACCGCCTACCCCGACGCCGTCGAGGCGTGCGACGGCGTGGACGACGACTGCGATGGCGTCACCGACGAAGGCACGAACTGCTTCGACGACGACGGCGACAGCTTCACCGAGCTCGACGGCGACTGCGACGACGCCGAGGTCACGATCTACCCAGGCGGGTTCGAGTCGCCCGACGGCGTCGACGAAGACTGCGACGGCACCGCCGACGAAGGCACCTCCGCGTACGACGACGACGGCGACTGCGCGTGCGAGGTCGGCCCGTGCACCGGCTCGGCGAACGCCGCGTGCGGGGCCTTGATCGCGGGCGACTGCCAAGACGGCAACGCGCTCGTCGGGCCGCTCGCGGTCGAGCTGTGCGACGGCATCGACAACGACTGCGACCTCGCGCTCGACGAAGAAGACGCGGCAGACGCCCGTGACTGGTTCGCCGACGTCGACCGCGACAGCTTCGGCGACCCCGCGGTGTCTGTCGCCGCGTGCGCCGCCCCGGCGGGCTTCGTGTCCAACGACGACGACTGCGACGACGGATCTGCCGGCGTGCGCCCGACCGCCAGCGAGGTCTGCAACACGATCGACGACGACTGTGACGGGAGCGCCGACGAGGGCGTGCTGCTCACGTTCTGGTTCGACGCCGACACCGACGGCTACGGTAACGTCGCGGCGTCGACGAGCGCGTGCAGCGCGCCGTCTGGGTGGGTGGCCAACAACAACGACTGCGACGACACCGAGCCCGCGGTCAACCCGGGCGCGCGCGAGTACTGCAACGCGGTCGACGACGACTGCGACGCCCTCGTCGACGAAGACGAAGCCCTCGACGCCGTGCCCTGGTACCGCGACCTGGACGGTGACCGGTTCGGCGACGCCGCCAACGTGCTCGCCGCGTGCGCCGCCCCGGCCGGGTACGTGGCCGACAACGACGATTGCAACGACTTCAACGTCGCCATCAACCCGGACGGGGTAGAGTCATGCAACGGCCTCGACGACGAATGCGACGGCACCCGCGACGAAGACAC
>CAIUDO010000269.1 GCA_903897935.1 uncultured Pseudomonadota bacterium | reverse complement strand
CGGCGCTGGAGGCCGAGCAGGCGGCGGTCGCCGCGGAGCGCGCGGTGTTGGACGCCGACAAGGCCCGTTGGGACGCTGATCTTCGCAGGCAGAAGGCCGAACGTGACCTCGTGCTCGCCGATCCGGGCGGGGTGTCGGTCGTGTCGGTGCTGCAGGGGCGCGGGTTGTCGGGGCCCGACGAGATGGAGCGCGCGCTGGGTGCGTTGGCGAGCGCGCGCGCGCTCCGCGACGTCCTGCCGCGGCTCCGTGTCGACGATCCACAGGCGCTCGCGGCGTTGCTCCGCGACAAGCTGGTGCTGGTGGGCAGCGTGGTCCCCGACGGGGCGCTCGGGGCCGTCGCGACGGTCGTGGTGGCGCCGCAGCGGGCCGAGGTGGCGTCGCTGGACGCGGTGCGGCGGGACGTCACGCGCCTGGGTGAGCTGCTGCTGCTGCACGGGCTGCGGCGGCTCGTCCTCGTTGGCGGCCGGCCGCTGTGGCACCGGGTGTTGCGCGAGCACATCGACCCCCGGATCGAGGTGCGGCTCGTCGCGGGGCGGACCCGGACCGCGGAGGACGCCGCCAGCGACGTCGCGCGGGCAGACCTCGTGGTGCTGTGGGGCGTCGAAGCTGAGCCGGCGGCCGACCGGGTCTACGGGACGTCGCGCGCGACCGTGGTCCGGTTGTTCGGCGAGGGGCCGTCGGACCTCGTACGCGCCGTCGAAGCGGCGTTGCACGAAGCGTAGCCGCGGCCGCCCACTCTGCGCCGCCGAAGGCGGAAATCAGGCCTTCGTGAGCACGATGCGGCGATAGAAGCCGTGGGCACCCTCCTGGCCGCCCCCGAACTTCGACGCCTTGATCGCGCCCTTCAGCGTGGTCCACTCGGCCTCGGACATCGACGCGGTCCGCAAGTGACGGCGCACCGCGGCGTCGGTTGGCCACGCGCCGTTGCGGGTGATCCAGCCGTCCGGGATCTCGCCGTCCGGGAGCGCGTCGTAGATCAACAAGCGCGCGCCCGGGGTGAGCACGCGCCACACCTCGTCCAGCACCACGCGCGGGTCGCTCCAGCGCTGGGCACACCCGAGCGCCAGCGCGCCGCCGAAGGTGTTGACCGGGTACGTGATCTCCTCCGGGCGGCCGACCCGAAAGCTGACGTTGAGGCGCCGCTGCTTGTGCCCGTCGCACAATCGGGCCTGGTCTTCGTCGACGCACAGGCCGACCGCGTCGAGCTCGGGCTTGCCCGCGGCGACGTGCACCGACACCCAACCGGTGCCGGCGTCGAGGTCGAGGAACGCGCCCTCGTCGAGGGGGAACTCGGCGGCGATCGCGCGATATGCTGGCTGAATCCAACTCGCGGGACCCCAGCGGTCGCCGACGGTGTTCTGGACGTAGCCCTTGATTGCGGACGGAAGGGAAGCCAACAGGCGCCTCGCGTTGAAAGGTCGCGGGGAGGTTATCGTGTGCTGGAGCGACTCGCAGCAATCCTAATTCGAGCTGGGCGGGGCCCGGTCGATCTCCGGGAGGAACGTAAATGGCGGACCACGACAGGCCAGCACCTCGGGCGCGCGTTTCACGCGGTCCGCGGGTCGCGTCCGTCGAGCGGCGACCATCGGCGGAGCGTCGCGCGGGGGGGCGCGGCGCGCCAATGGACGACGCGCGGCGCGAGCAGGTCCGCGCGCGTGTCGAGCAGCTCGTCCGCGATGGTATGCCGCACCCGCTGGCGGTCGCCGTCGCACACGGCGTGCTGGACCTCTCGGACGCCCTCGAGCGCATGGCGCGCCGCCAGCGCGTCGATCGTATGATGGCGGAGCACGACCTGTCGCGCGCGCTGGCGACCCAGATCGCGCTCGGTCACGCCAGCTTGGACGACGTGCTCACCCGGCGGCGGCTCGAGCAGCTCCGGGCCACGGACTGGCACCGCTCGGTGCTCGATCCCGGCGGCGGGCCCCTCGTCCTCTTGATGCACGGCGACAAGCGGCTCACGGCGCGGGTCGCCGAGAGCGCCCCGTACTTCGTGCGCCTGCAACCGGTCGATGAGCGCGGCAACGCCCAGGGAGACCCGGTCGACGTGCACAAGCTGCAGCTCAAGATCGCGTACCCGGTCGCCGCGTGGAAGGAGTTCCGTAAGGTGCTCAAGCGCGACAAGGACCTTCAGGCCAACCCGCTGGCGCCGGTCCCGCGGCCGCAAGACCGGTTCGGCTGCTCCGACAAGCGGCTGTTCAAGCTGGCGGAGCGGAAGGTGGAGGTGTCGGCGACCACGCTCGAAGGCGAGGTCCTGCGCGGCACGGTCGCCTGGTTCAGCCGCTTCGAGATCGGGCTCGCCATCAAGGGTGGGTCCGTGATCACCGTCTTCCGCCACGCGCTGCACGCGTTGGGTTAGGGGCGGCGGTCGCCGTGGGCGGCAGGGAGTAGGCGGATGGGCATCCTCAGTGGCGCGTTGTCGGCGCGGCGGTTCCGCGTCGTCGGCGCCGTTCCAGACGATTTTCGGGACCGGTACAAGGTCACGCTGGACGAGCACGCGTTCCGGGAGCCTCTGACGCCGCAAGGCAAAGAAGAGGTCGAAGGCTGGTGCTCCATCCACAACATGCTCGACACCTCGTTCGAGGACGTCGACCAGTGGTTGTACGAGACGACCGCGGTGTTCGCGCTGCGGGTCGACAAGAAGGCGCTCCCGCAGAAGCTGTTCCGGGCCACCCTGGAGAAGCGGTGCGCCGCTTGGTGCGCCGAGCACAACGTCTCGCGCTGCCCGCGGTCAGTGAAAGAGGAGCTCGGCGAGGAGCTCGAAGCGGAGTGGCTGCGGCGCGCGCTGCCGCGCGTCACGGTCGTCGAGGCCGCGTGGGACATGGCGTCGGGCCTGGTCCTCCTGCACTCGGGGTCGGAGGCGGTCGCCGATCGGTTCCGGCGCCGGTTCTTCCGTACGTTCGGGTTCGAGCTCGTGCCTTGGTCGCCGCTCGACTACCTGGGCGACGCTGCGCTGGTGACCGCGATGGCGGCGACGAGCCCATCCCTGATCGCAGACCTCGAGGAGGCCCGATGAGCGCCAACGAAGCCCTCCCGGCGCCGCCGCACCTGGCGTCCGAGTTCTGCCTCTGGCTGTGGTGGACCACCGATACGCGTGGAAACACGTTCGATCTGGGCGACGAGGTCGGTACGGTCGACGTTTGGGTCGACGACCGCATCGCATTCCGCGGGATGCTCGACAAGGCGTCCGCGGTCCTGACCGGGGAAGACGCTGCTACGACGCCGGAGGCGCGAGCGGCGCTGCGGGCCGGCAAAGTGCTCCAGGACGTGCGCGTCGGGTTTCGTCGCGACGACCGCGAGCATCTGTTCACGCTGAAGGGCCCCACCCTCGAGATCACAGCCGCGAAGCTCCCTCAGGTAGTGAAGGACGGCGTCGCGGAGTCCCTGCACGAGCGGATGTTCCTCTATGAGGAGATCGTGTTGGTCGTCCGCGCATTGTACCGGATGTTCGCCGAGGTGCGCGTGTCGGACGCGTGGGGGGCCGAGGTCCTGCCGGCGGTGGCCGCGTGGGCCGCGGAAGCTTGACAAGTCTGGCGCCGGGGATATCAAACGGCGGCTAAGAGAACGGTTCGCGCGCGGTTAGCTCAGTCCGGATAGAGCGTTGGCCTCCGGAGCCAAAGGTCAGAGGTTCGAATCCTCTACCGCGCAGCGCCTCTCTTATCGCGACGGTCGTTCGCCCTGCTGCAGGTCGTGCAGCGCGGCGTGGACCCGATCGGCGTCGAGCGCGCCGAGCACACGGTGGCGGCGCCCACCCCGGACGCGGATCAGGGTGGTCTCACCCCGAAAGCCCCCGCGCCAGTCCACCCGCAGCGCGCCCGCCTCGACGCGCCACCCAGCGAAGATCGGCCGTGGGCGCACGCCCAAGCTGCGCGCGACGGACACGACCTCCGGGCCGGCCAACCGCACGATGACGCGCCTCCAAACCGTAGAGAGCGCGGCGAGTCCCCATAGCGCCATCACGGCGACGAGCAGCGACGTTGCGATCGTCTGGAGCAGCTCGGCCGTGATGGCTGGCCCTACCCCTCGACGTTCATCGTCGTCTCCTCGCGCGCGACCGCGACCGTAGGCGAAACCTCGTGCTTGAAGCGGGCTTCGCGCGCGTCGATGTGGTCGTCGTCGTGGTCGGGCGCGTGGTGGAACAGCACCAGCTTCCGGACGTTCGCGGCCCGACACAGCGCGATCGCATACTCCGGGTAGCTGTGCCCCCAGGTCATGCGCTCGAGGTATTCGTCGAGCTCGTACATCGTGTCGTACACGACGATGTCGGCGCCCCGAAGGAACTCGATCACCCGGACCTCGCGGCCGTCCGGCTCCTGACCCGCGGCGACGCCGAGGCCTGGCTTGGTGAAGGGCGACGTGTCGGTCATGTAGACGACGCTGCGCCCGCCCGCCGTGATGCGCCAGCCCACCGAGCCGCCGGGGTGATTCAGCCGCAACCCGACGACGCTGTAGCCGTCGAGGTCGAACACCCGATCGGGCCGCTCCACCGCGAACGAGACCTGCGCCTGCAGCTCGCGAAGCCGGGTCGGGTGGTAGACACCGTTCAGGTACCGCGCGAGCTTATCTCGGGCTTCTTCCTCGGAGAACGCGGGCATCGTGATGCGCACGTCGTACCCAGGAGTGTAGATCGGGGCGAAGAACGGGAACCCGAACACATGGTCCATGTGGTAGTGCGTGAACAGGAGATGCAGCTTTCGCCCCGGTTCTTGGAGGAGCCGATGGCCGAGTCGACGCGCGCCGGTGCCGCAGTCGAGCACGAGGGGAGGCAGGTCTCCGTGACGGATCTCCAGACACGACGTATTGCCCCCCCAACGCGCGGTCTGTGGACCGGGAGTCGGGATGGAGCCGCGGACGCCCCAGAATCTGACGTTCACTCGCGCAACTCGGGCACGCATCCAACCTGTAACGGGCGTCAACCGCTCCGGTCCTACAGTGTAGCGCCGTGCACGTCACCGCGCACCTCCGCCGCTGCGCGGCGCGTGCGGGGACCGGTCAAAACGACCCTCCGAGGTCCGCTGCTCCGGCGGGTCGATGGCGGCGCAGCGAAGCGAAGACTGTATCAAGCTTACGTCGAGCGAGGCGGAGGCGTGCTCGGCGATGCCCGGGCAGCGGAGCGCGGTCGGCGTGGTCCGTCCCCTCAGGTCATTCGGGCGCCAACCTCCATTGCGGCGCTTCGCCGCGCGAGGCCGGCGGCCGCGTCGATCCGCAGGCGCTGCAGGACCTCGGGCAGGCGGTCGGGCGCGTCTTCTCCTGGCAGCGGCCGCGCGAGCGCCAGGCTCGCGCGCGCCTCTTCGAGGAACGCCAGCGCGTAGTGCACGAGGGCGTCGGTGCGGCCGCGCTCTACCTCGAGCGTGACTCGGTGCTGGAGCAGGCGCTGCAGGTGCTGCGCGGTGGCCTGGCGGCGCTCGATCGTGAACGCGTCGGTGGTCTCTCCGTCGGCTTCGAGGCGGCTCAGGCGGCGGTTGACGTCGTCGCGATCGATGGCGCCGAGCTCGTCGTCGAGGGTCTGCACGGCGCCCTGAAGCAAGAACACCCACGTGGTGACCTCGCCGAGCCCGTGCCGGGTCTCGGGGTCGGTGGCGCGCGCGGCGGCGGCCTTGTACAGATCCACGGCTTTGTACGCCGTGCTTCGGTACGCCGGGCGCAACGCGGCGCGGATCTGGCGGGGCGTCGGGACGTTGGGCCGCTCGGAGCGCAGCGCCGCCGGGAGCATGCCCTGGGCGGAGCCGAGGCCGATCAGCGCGGCCGCGATCAACGCGCCGAGCACCGGGCTGGTCGCGGTGATCGTGGGCACGCTCCCGGCGGTCACCACCAGCGCGATCCCGGTGGTGATGGTCGCGGCGAGGGCGCCGTGCACGCTGTCCAATGTGTCCGCGGCGTGCCCCAGCATACGGGTCGACAGCGCGCCCGCGACCGCGGCCGCCCCGAGCGCCGCTGGCAATGAGAGCGCCTCCGCTGCGAGCCCGCCCAACACCACCCCCGCCGCGACGACCGGGATGGACCACCAGCGCTTGCGGTCGACCGTCGCGAGCCCACCCGCGATGGTGAGGCTCGCCGCGAGCTCGGGGTGCGCGAACCAGGTGCCGGTCAGGCCGAGCAGCCCGCCGGTGAGCACGCTCCCGGTGACCCACCCGGATTGCCGCTGGATCAACGCCGATACGGTCGCGGGCGAGCGCGGCAGCCGCGCGACGGCGCCGCCGCCGGACAACGGCGCGGGGAGATCGTCGGGCGGCGAGCGCTCCGCGTCGATGGGTTGGTCGGGGCCACGGGGGGTCGGTGAGCCGTCGGACACGCGCGCCTCCGCTTGTTGACTGACCCGCGGCTCACCCTCGCGGCAAGCCCCGTCTCGTCACTTGATGCCGCGCGACTTCAGCATGTAGGCCTCCTTGCTCGACTTGATCGCTCGTTTGCCCTCGGCGGTGGAGGGTGCCGTCGACTGGTAGACCTCTGCTTGTTTCTGGATCTCGGCGACCTCGGCCGCGAGCTCCGGATCGGCGAGCGCGACGTTCTCGGTGGCGACGAGCTGCCACCCTTGGGCCGCGATCGCCTGCGCGTCGCCGATGCGACCCTCCTCGTAGGCGCGTGCCGACCGGTCGAGCATGGCGTTGCCCATGCTGCGCACGGCCTCCTTCGCGTTGTCTTTGTCGTACGCGGCCGCGGCGCGCCCGGCGTCTTCGGTGACCTCGACGACGGCGACCGCCGACGCGCTCGCGACCGCGTCGTCGATGACGTCGGTCCAGGTGGCCGTAGCAGACGCGACGGTGAGCGCGGGGGTCGGCGTGCGGGTGTCGACGCGCACCCGAGCGACCAGGTTGCGGCTCTTGCCGGAGTCGAGGTCACCGACCAGGACCGACCAGCCGGTCGCGGTGCGCTCGGCGTTCCAGCCCAACAGCTCGAGCCCCTCGACCCCGGGCGGCAACGAGATCTCGACCCGCGCCGCGCGCGCAACGACCGCGGCGGCCCGGTTCAGCTCGTCGGTGAACGCGCTCGCCAGCTCCGCGGGATCGTCGACGAAGTCGTAGGTTCCACCTCCGGCGTCGCTGATCCGGGTGAGCAGGTCCTCGTTGTAGTCGAGGCCGAGGCCAACCGCCGACAAGGTGACGCCACGCGCTTGCAGGCTCGCCGCCATGCGGACCAAGGCCGTCGGGTCACTGATGCCCACGTTGGCGTTGCCGTCGGACAGGAGCACGACGCGTGGGTGCACGCCCGGTACATTCGCGACCTGGTCGGCGGCGGCCATCACGCCCGCGTACAGGTTGGTGCCGCCGCCTTCCAGCACGCCGGCGATCGCG
>CAIUDO010000268.1 GCA_903897935.1 uncultured Pseudomonadota bacterium | reverse complement strand
GACCCGCGCGTGGCACGCCGCGGCCGCGGCCGCGCGACCCGGCGTCTCGGCCCGGATCCAGGCTGCTACCGCTGCTTGCAGCGTGTGGTCGGCGCGCGCTCGATCCCCCGACAGCCACGACGCGAACGCGCGCAGCACCGCGAGGCGGGCGCGCTCCGCCGGCACCCGGGCGGCGTGCACCTGCGGCGCGACCGCGTCGAGCAGCTCGCGGAGCTGCTCGAGGTCCCACCGCCGGGCCGCCAGCGCCGCCAACACCAGCCCGGCTTCTCGGTGGGCCCACGCCAGACGGCCCTGGTCCCGCGTCGACGCGCGCACGCTCGCGGCGAGGCGGCGCGCCTCGTCGTGCTCGCCGACCCGCAGCCCGAGCGCGGCGCGGTGCAGCTTGAGCGCGACGCGGTGTGGCTCGTCGGCGGGCGCCGATTGCAGCGCGCGCTCCGCGACCGCCACCAGCGCGAGCGCGCGCCGCACCGCGTGCTGGCGCCGCGCCCGGGTGATGCCTTCGAGCAGCGGCGCGTGCGCGAGCGCGGCGGCCCCGGCCGCCACCAGGTGACGCCCGAGCCGGTCGGGCTCGGTCTTCCGCCGGCCGACGACCTCCGCCAGGATCCGGTGGTGATCCGTCCACCGTCCGGCCGCCCGCGCGCGCGCCGCGACAGCGTCGCGGACGAGCCCACGCGCGAACGCGAAGCCGACGTCGGTGTCGACGATCATCCCGGCGGCGGCGAGATCATCGCGGAGCGTTCGCCGCGCGCGCAGGCCGTCGGCGCTGAGCACGACGCGGTTCGCCCCGTGGCGCCCGACCGGGACCCCGGCCAGGGCGTCGGCGGCCTCGTGCCAGAGGTCTTCGGGCACCTCGGCGCCGATCGCGGCCGCGATCTCGAGCGCGTCGCGGTCGGCCTCGGCGCGGCCCGTCAGGAACCGCTCGACGTCCTGGTCCCACGGCGCGAGCAACGACGCGGGCAGGGCGCCCACCTCCGCCGTCTCGACCCGAAACCCGTCTGGGCCGCGGTGCACGCGCCCGGCGCGGACCGCCTCGTGCGTGACGACGACCGCCACGGACGGGTTGCCGGCGCTGCGGAGCTCGATCAGCGCCGCGGTGGGCGCCTCCATCGGCAACAACGACTGGACGAGGGCGATGCGGGCGGCTTCGGGCAGCGGCGCGAGCGCGAGGCGCTGGCATGGGCCATCTTCGATGGCCGCGATCAACCTGGACTCCTTCTCCCGACCCGTAAGATCTTCGCCTCGGACCGCGATCAGCACCAACACGCGGGCGGCTGGCGCGGTGCGCAGGACCCAAGCGGCGAGGCCGAGCGCTTCGTCGGCGCGGTGCGCGTCGTCGACGCACAACAAGACGGGGCGCTCGTCGGCCGCCCGCAGCACGATGGTGCCGGCGGTCTCGCGCCGGGCCCTCCGGTCGGCGCGCCCGGTGAGCACGGCCTCGACGCCAGCGGTGAGGCTCGCCGGGAGGCCTGCGTCGAGCAGGTGGCCGCGCAGGCGCTCGCCGCCGAGCCGCCCGGTTCGGAGCTGGGACGACAACGCGGCGGCGATGCCCCCGCCGTCGATTCGGATCGCGGTGCACGCCCCGGTCTCGTGGCCGCGCTCGGCCAACCACTCCATCAGGCGGGTCTTGCCGATGCCCGCCGGCCCGGACAGCACGACTGCGCGCGCCGGCCCGCTCTGCACGGCGCGCAGCGCGTCCCACAAGGCGTCGCGCTCGCGCTCGCGCCCAGCGACGGGGATTCGCCGCGTCTGGTGCAGCGCGAGGCCCGATCCGAGCAGCGTGATCGGCGGCGGCGGCGGCACCGAGCCTTGCCAGTGGTCCGGCGTCGGCGCGCGGGGCCGTCGGAACACGCGCTGCTCGAACGCGGTCGTTCGCTCCGCGGTCGGAGGATCGGTCGGCCGGGTCTCGTCGCCGACGGTTAGGGGCTCGATGGCGTCGGGGCCGGTCGTCGCGCGCACCGTGGCCTTGGTGTGCGGCAACGCGCGCAGCGCGAACGCGGCGTCGGCGGCGCGCCGGAAGCGGTCGCGGGGGTCGACGGCCAGCATGCCGTCCAGCCACTCGACGAGGCCAGGCGGGGTCTCCATGCGCGTCTGCAGCGACGGGACGATCCCGTTGAGGCGCCCGCGCATGAGCTGGGCGGGGTCTTTGTGGTCGTGGGGGACGCGCCCGGTCAGGTAGCGCCAGGTCAAGCAGCCGGTCGCGTACAGGTCCGTCCACGGCCCATAGTCGCGAAAGCGCGCTTGAATCTGCTCAGGCGCCATGTAGCGCAGCGTGCCGGTCACGTTCCGGTACACGCTCGACTGCGCGGTCGTCTCGACGTCGTAGGAGATGCCGAAGTCGCTGAGCTTCGGCCCTGGGCGCGGGTCGTCGGGCCCACACACCAGGATGTTGCCGGGCTTGAGGTCGCGGTGCACGACCCCTCGCGCGTGCGCGTGCGCCAGCGCGTCGAGCACGGCGAGCATCAGCGCGCGCAGGGCCTCCCAGGTGGTCGGCGGGCTGCCTTGGTCGAGGCTGCCCTTCGACGCGAACTCCATCGCCAGCCACGGGCTGCCGGCGACGAGTCGCCCGCCGGACGCGAGCTCGGCGTCCGGGTCGACCGTCCCGGTGTCGAGCAACGTGACGACGCCCGGGTGGTCGAGCGACGCGACGGCGCGCACCTCGCGCTCGAAGTCTTTCAACGCGTGCTTTTCGCGGGCGGCGCTCGCGGTGATGACCTTGACCGCGGCCGGCAGCCCGGTGGCCCGGTGGCGCGCGCGCCAGACCTCGCCCATTCCCCCGCGTCCAAGCAGGGATTCTAGCGTGAACGGTCCGGCGGTCGGCTGGGACAGGCGCGCTCCACGGGCCCATGGTACCCGCTTGCCCGGCTCCGTGGCTCGCGGTAGCTCGGGGGGTTGGAGGGCGCTGTGGAGACCGAGGCCGAACATCGCGCGGGCGCGGACTTCGTCCGCGAGATCATCGAACGTGACCTGCGCGAGGGCACGCACCAGCAGGTCGTCACGCGGTTTCCGCCCGAGCCGAACGGATACCTGCACATCGGCCACGCGAAGGCCATCTGCGTCGACTTCGGGCTCGCCAAGGAGTACGGCGGCCGGTGCCACCTCCGGATGGACGACACCAACCCCGAGACCGAGTCGACCGAGTTCGTCGAGTCGATCATGGGCGACGTGCGGTGGCTCGGCTTCGACTGGGGCGCGCACCTGTACTACGCGTCCGACTACTTCGAGCACATCTACGGCTACGCGGTCGAGCTGGTCGAAGCAGGCAAGGCGTACGTCTGCCACCTCTCGGAGGCCGATCTGCGCGCGTACCGGGGCACGGTGACCGAGCCTGGCCGCCCGAGCCCCTACCGCGACCGCTCGGTCGCCGAGAACCTCCGCTTGCTCGAGCAGATGCGCGCCGGCGCGTTCGAAGACGGCGCCTGCGTGCTGCGCGCCAAGATCGACATGGCGTCGTCGAACATGAAGATGCGTGATCCGCTTTTGTATCGGATTCGCAAGGCGCACCACCATCGAACCGGCGACAAGTGGTGCATCTACCCGATGTACGACTTCGCGCACTGCTTGTCGGACGCGATCGAGGGGGTCACGCACTCGTTGTGCACCCTCGAGTTCGACAACAACCGCGAGCTGTACGACTGGCTGATCGACAACACGTCGGTGCCGGCGCGGCCGCACCAGTACGAGTTCGCCCGCCTCAACGTCACCGGGCTGATCACGAGCAAGCGGCGGCTCAAGCAGCTCGTCGAGGAGGGGCACGTCGAGGGCTGGGACGATCCCCGGCTGCCTACGCTCGCGGGCGTGCGGCGCCGCGGCTACCCACCCGAGGCGCTGCGCAACTTCGTGGCGGATGTCGGCCTCGGCAAGACGCAGTCGCTCGTCGAGGTCGAGCGGCTCGAGCACCACGTTCGTGAGGTGCTCAACCGCGAAGCGCCGCGGGCGATGGTGGTGGTCGATCCGATCGAGCTGGTCATCGAGGATCTGGCCGACGGCGACGAGGTCCGCGTCGAGCTGCCGCGCTTGCCGGCCGATCCGTCGGCGGGCTCCCGCGCGCTCGCGCTCACCCGCGCGGTCTACATCGAGCGCGACGACTTCGCGGTGGTGCCGCCGCCGAAGTTCAAGCGGCTCACGCCGGGCTCGGTCGTGCGTCTGCGGGGCGCCGGCGCGGTGCGGTGCACGGGCTACGACCTCGCGGCCGACGGCTCGGTGGCGCGCGTTCGCTGCGCCCGGGTCGACGACGCCGAGGCGCGCGGCGCGGCCACGTTGCACTGGGTGAGCGCTTCCGCTGGACTGCCGGTCACGGTGCGACTGTACGGGCCGTTGTTCCTGGTCGACGAGCCGACCGACCTGTCGCAGCTCAACCCCTCGTCGTTGCAGACGGTCACTGGGTGGGGGGAGCCGTCGCTCGCAGAAGACGCGCCGGGGGTTCGTTACCAGTTCGAGCGCGTCGGCTACTTCTGCTCCGATGCGAAGCTGTCGCGCGCCGACCACCTCGTGTTCAACCGGATCGTCGCGCTGCGG